>JADFQH010000166.1 GCA_022561895.1 Methanobacteriota archaeon
GGAGGCGTCACACTAGCGTTCTTCTTGTTCGCTCTGGCCGCCCGCAGCAACTACCTAGTGGCGGACGAACCTTCCTACTACCCGCTTTCGGCCATTATGGCGGCTGGCAGCTTCCCACCGGTGTTTAGCAAGACCGAAATTCCTCACAATCTGCGGCCACACATGATTAATAGCCAGAAATGATCGGGAACGCAACCCACATGCCTGCCCTCGAAATAGCCCGAATCACCCGATGGTCAGTACACTCACGCTCGCAGCGGTGGGCAGCGTCCCGATTCTCGTCGTTTTCCTGTTGATGGTCGGCCCACGGTGGTCCGCCGCCCGCGCGATGGGCGTCGGCTGGGTCCTCGCGACCGTCCTCGGACTCGGGATCTGGAGCATGGAGCCAACGTGGTGGGCCGCCGCCGCCATCTACGGCGGGCTACAGGCGTTCGAGATCATCCACATCGTCTTCGGTGCGATATTGCTGATGAACTATCTCGAAGGCAGCGGCGCGATCGCGACCATCCGCTGGCATTTCGCCCAGATCAGCGGCGATCGCCGAATTCAGGTTCTGCTGATCGGGCTTGGCTTCATGACCGTTATCGAGGGTGCAGCGGGCTTCGGGACACCGGGTGCGCTCGCTGCACCCCTGCTCATCGGACTCGGCTTCCCACCGCTTGCTGCGGCGGTCTTCGGACTCTTTTTCAACGCACTCCAGCCGCCCTTCGGCGCAGCGGGTACGCCCGTCATCGGCGGCACCGGTGCAGTGATCGGTGATACCCTTCCCGAGGACGTATCTCAGGGCGTCTTTCTCGGAGATATCTCCGGGTGGACCGCCGTCTTTACGGGAATTACCTTCGTCTTCTGGGGCCTGTTCGGGATCTTCCTACTCACCTACTGGTTCGGCAACGAAGACGAACGAACCCTATCGGGGGCGTTCGCGGCTACGCTTCCAGTCGCGCCCTTCGCACTCCTTCTGAGCGTGCTTGCCGGAGCCACCCAGCTACTCGTCGCGTGGGTGTTCGGCCCGGAGCTGCCGAACATCGCCGCCGGATTCGTCGTGATGGGCGTCGGGATCGCACTCGCGCGACGCGGGATTCTCATGCCCGAGGAGGCGTGGACGTTCCCCGATCGCGAGTCGTGGACCGATACGTGGCGCGGCGGACTCGGACTCGACGAGATCGCGGGCGACATCCCCGAAAAACGCATGCCCGTCTCGCTCGCGTGGACGCCCTACCTGCTCGTTGCACTCGTCTTGCTCGTCACGCGCTGGCCCGGCCTCGGATTCGACGAGGCGCTCATGGCCTATTCTATAGGAATCTCCTCGATTCTGGGAACCGAACTCGGCTTCGCCATCGAGTATCTCTATCTGCCGGGGACGATGCCCTTCATTCCGATCGCGATTCTGACTGGCTTGCTCCATACAATGGACACGGGTGAGATGGCCCGCGCGTGGCGCGAGTCGGTGAGCCAGACGATCCCCGCAGCGATTACACTCATCGTCGCGGTCTCGCTCACACAGGTGATGATACAGTCGGCGACGAATCCAGTAGGAAGGATCGGCATGATGGACGCGATGTCGATCGTGCTTGCGAGCAGCGCGGGCGTTGCACTGCCCGCGGTCGCGCCGTGGATCGGCGCACTCGGCTCCTTTGTGACGGGATCGAACACCTCCTCGAACATCCTCTTCAGTGTGCTCCAGCACGACGCCGCCGCAGAAGTCGGGATCTCACGGACGATCGTCGTTGCGCTCCAGAACGTCGGCGGCGGGATCGGCAACATGGTCTCTGTACTCAACATCGTCGCCATCTGTGGCGTCGTCGGTCTCACCGGACGCGAAGGTGACATGCTCAGAAAGACGCTGGTTCCGACCGTGATCGTCACCGTCTTCGTCGGCCTGTTGGGGCTGCTCTTTGCGTTCGTGCTCGCGCCGGGCGTGTTCTGAGCGGCAACCACAAATATTTGCGCCTGTAACTCAGATAGATTGTATGGAAGAGTTCGGACCTGACCCCTCGTCCGAGGCACTCGACGCCGAGCGAGAGCAATGGGACGGTCTCGACACCAGACAGCGGGTCAGACAGGTCGTTACCGGCTGTCGGGACCCCACCTCGGTCGCGGAGATCGCGGCGCGAGCAGGCTGTTCTGAGAACGCGGCTCGGAAACATCTCGTGGATCTCGCGGATCTCGGTGTCGTAGAGAGGCATAGCAAGGGGAGATCGAACCGCTATGCGCGAAACAACGAGTACGTCCGGTGGCGGCAGGCAAACGAGCTGGTGACGAATCATAGCTCAGAGAAACTGTTCGCACAGCTACGAGAGCTAGAAGAGCGCGAGGCGGTGTTTCGAGACGAGTACGGGGTCGGAACCCCGAACGAAGTGGCGTTCCCCGACAACGCGGATCACGAGACGATCCACGAGCGATGGGAGGAGACCGGCGAGTGGGCGACTATTCGTTGGCAGATCGAGATCCACCGGGACGCACTACGAATGGCGAAACGACGCCGTGATGGGCTACCGGCCTGAGAATGAAAGAAGAGCGAGCGCCGATCGATGTCGCCGTCCTCGATCTGTCCGTGAGCGAGCACGAACACACCCGCTCGTCGAGCGAGTCGAAGCAAAGGAGGACATCGAAACACCATCGACGCTCGTCCTCCGGTTCGAAATGAACCGGTATCCCGAGTCGGTATCGGGCGCTCGACTCGAAATCCAATGGTTCGAGAACAACGAGTACAGTTCCCATTACCACGAATCACACGGGAACGACCGGGTATGGCAGTGTCGGTGGGATAGACATCCCAATCCGCACGCGACCGACGCGCATTTTCACCGTCCACCCAACGCCGACACGAGCGATATCGTCGCCGATTCGGGCGCGGTCCCTCGTCCCGAAGAGATGTTTACACGCACACTTGCGAACGGCAGACAGCGGATCAGCGAGTTGTGGGAGTAAATCGAGGGAACGCGAGAAATCGACGAAACGAAACAGTTCGGTTCACTACTATCTGCAATGGATATCGAGTTTCTCGGCGGCGCGCGCGAGATCGGCCGGAGTTCGATCCTGATCAGCGAGGGACGAAGTCCCTCTGGCAATCGGACGCGGTCCGATGACAACGATTCTCTCTTGCTCGATTTCGGGATGAGCACCGACAACCCGCCGCGCTTGCCACTCGACTGTGATCCTGACGCCGTCGTCGTCAGCCACGGTCATCTCGACCACGCTGGGGCGGTTCCCGCGTTGCTCTCGGGTGCTGCGCGTCCGGCAGTTCACTGGACTGGCCCTACAAAAGAGCTTGCGATGACGCTTGCACGCGATACGCTGAAGCTCCATGGTGGGAGTTATCGCTGTCCGTTTACCGAAACCGAACTCGCGCGGCTAACGCAGGTTTCCGAGACCCACGGATATGGTGAAACGTTCGAAGCGGCGGGGTATGAGGTGACGTTTTACAACGCCGGACACATTCCCGGTAGCGCGCACGTGCTGGTTTATGATGATGAGAACCGATTGCTCTATACGGGCGATTTCCATACGGACTCACAGCGTCTCGTCTCGGGAACCACCGACCGGCCTGAGGCCGACCTCGTCATCTGTGAGAGCACCTACTCGGACGTAGTTCATGAGAAGCGAGCCGCGGTCGAGCAGCGATTCGCAGAGAGCGTCAAAACCACGCTCTGGGAAGGGGGTACGGTGATCATCCCCGCCTTTGCGATCGGGCGCACCCAAGAGATGCTGCTGGTCTGTGCGGCCCACGACATCCCGTGTTACGTCGATGGGATGGGTAAAAGAGTCACCGAGATGCTAAAGCGCTATCCCGAGTTTCTCCGCGATTTCGAAGCGTTCAGGCGGGCGAAATCAGGTGCTAGATTCGTCACCGGGCGAGATGGCCAACGAAAGCGGATCACGGACCAGAAGGCAGCGATCATCACCACCAGCGGGATGCTTACTGGTGGTCCGGCGATGAGCTACATTCCCGAGATCCGAGGGAATCCGGTGAACAAAATCACCATGACCGGGTATCAGGTCGAGGGAACGCCCGGCCGCGAGCTACTGGATACCGGGAGTGCGGAGATCGATGGGACGGTGATGCCCGTTTCGGCGCAGGTCGAAGCCTACGATTTTTCGGCCCACGCCGACCGCAACGGACTCTTCGAGTTTTTATCGAGCTACGAGGACACCCCAGTACTGGTGAACCACGGCGATCGCTGCGAGGAGTTTGCAGCGGAGCTACGCGAAGAAGGGTACGAGGCGAGCGCGCCAGCGTTGGGTGAGCGGGCTACGCTCTGAGCGATCAGAGCACCGTTGTCCACGCGAGGACGGCGACAAACAGCCCGATGACGAGCGCCGAGGCGATGTCGAAGGCAAAGCCGCTGTCGCCCCGGATGTCCCGCGTGCTGAAGGCGAGTGCGAGCAGCCCCCCGACGGTGACCAGCAGGACGAGCACGACGTACATGAGGTAGAGTACCATACCAGTGGTATCGGTGTGACTGCACTAAGCGTTTCTGGAGTCACAACGGTAATGCCCGCCGCCCGGTAAGCAAGTCTATGCGAATGGAGCTTCGGGTGTGCAAGCACTGTTTCAACGGCGAGCACGGTAACCCCCAGAAGACGGCCGTCACACAGGATATGGTCGCATGTGCGAAACAAGTACGGGAGTACAAGGACATGATCGGGCTCGAAAGCCTCTACATCGCGATGGTCGAGGAGGGCGATACCGGCGGCGCGGAGGCCCTCCCGGTGATCGTCGCGAGCATCGAAGGCAGCCGGGTGAACCTCTCTGATACACAGTTGGTAATGGAAGACGGCGACGGCAATATGCTGGTGTACCCCGAGCCGAAGGACATTCTTGAGGTGCTCACTCGGAACTTGGACCAGATCGATAGCCAGACCAGAAACGAGATTATGGTCGAACTCTCGGAGGAATCGACCGAGTTGGTCGGTTAATCGAAATGTATCGCGCACGGTAGTTCGTCAAATCGATCACAACTAGTTGGATCGGTTCCCGTCGGAGCGCCAACCGGACACGCCACCGGCTAACAGGATGTAAGAGAGCATATATACGACGATACCAAGAAACATCCCAGCAATGGTATCGTCAACCCATGCAGGCGGTACTAAAGAAAACTGGAGGAGAGCAAGGACTCCCACGACAAAAAGAAAGACAACGAACAGTCGCCCGACCCCACCGATTCTTTGAAACCAGTCACCGAACTCTTTACCAAGTGTTGTGTTAGCAACTGGTCCCGCTACAACGAGGAATCCAAGAAAACCAAACAGGACTGCGGGCCACAGCAGTGTCGATGGCGAGAAGAAACTAGGAGCGAACGAGACAGCGACTACTGCCACTATCACGACCTCCATCCACGTTGGCGGGCGGTTCGGAAAATAGCTCGACAGAGCCGATCTGACACTCATACATGAATTATTATGCTAAACTATATCAGTTTTTTTGATCTGCTTTATTTTGAGTCTGGAAGCCATTAGTGAAATATAGTAGAATCCCAACTCCAGAAGTGAAATTTCGTCGGATTAGACAGCGCCTGCGGAACCATAAAATCCTACCTGTCAGAATAGAAAACGACTGTTAATTCAGTCGTCCGTTTCCATTCCACCGTCCGTCGCGGCCGCACCGCGGCGGTCCTCCTGCGTGCGCTGGCGCATATAGCGCGCCCGGAGGACGTTGCCGTACATCGAGAGGAAGAGTCCGATAAAGAGCACCAGAATACCGATGTTGACGCCAACAGTTCGAAGTAAGCTGCCCTCGCCGAAGACCAACGTTTCGCTGATCGGGTAGCCGCCGTACTCCATGCTGGCGACCAGCATGCTCACGATCCCGATAACAGTCAGAATCCCCATCACGTTCGTCACCCAGGCCCAGCTCGGCTTGAGCTGGAGGCGCTCGATACCGGTCGCCGACTCCGCATCCGAGGGAGCCTCGCCGTGGAAATCGGGGGTGTCGCTCTTGGGCAGGAACGCCTTCATCTCGACGGGATAGAAGGCGGGGTGGAAGCCGTGTTCGAAGGTGTGAAACATGACACCCATCATCATGATTACGCCCAGAAGGCCGTGGAAGCCGACGAAGGCGACGACCACCGACTGGGAGTTGTAGAAGTCGATGAGCCACGTCTTCTGCCAGATGAGCAGTCCAGAGATCATCAGCAGGATGAGTTCCACAGTGAAGATAGCGATGACGCCCTTACCGACGTACGAAAGCAGCGGGATCTCGTCGGCGGAGTAGCCCGCGAACTGGCGAGCGCTCGGGTGGCGTTCGTCGACCATGCCCGCGGCGAACTTCAGGTCCTGAACGAACGCGGCGACGTCGTCGGGCGTCGGCAGCACCGCCATGAGACCGACCGAACCGCCCATGCGAAGCAGCATGTAGAAGACCCAGAAGGCAGTCAGGAAGATGAGCGCAAAGCCGGCGATCCGGTGGACCGCGAGCACACCCGAGTTGCCGCCCATGAGCTCGACGAGCCACCAGAGCTCGGCGTTGAAGGCGACGGCGTAGCCCGTAAAAAAGAGGAGAAATACGGTCAGCGCGAGCAACGAGTGAAACACCGTCGTCACGCGGGAGAACTTTCCGTGATCGAGGCTGGTCATTCCGCCTCACCTCGTTTGCCACCGCTACCATCGGTGGCGAGAAGCGGTCAACCAAAACAATCACGTCTTACCGCGGCCACCGCGAATATCTCCAG
>JADFQH010000167.1 GCA_022561895.1 Methanobacteriota archaeon
CCCAGACCGCCCCGCCCGCCGCGAGCGAGAGCGAGAGCGGGGCGAGCAGCGCGAAGGCTAAAAGGGGGGCGACCAGCCCGTCGGCGAGGTTCTCGGCGGCGCTTTCGGTGGCGGCGCTGCGGATCTCCTCGGATCCTAGCTCGCTCGCGTCGCGTCCGGCGAGCGCGAGCAGGCTCTCGCGCGCGCTTTCGAGATCACGCTCGCTTTCCGCGATCACCGTCCGCGCCGTCTCCAGTAGCATGCGGAGGCTGGTCGAGATAAAAAGAACGAAACCGGCCGCGAGAACGCCCGCGAACGGGTGGACGAGGAGCGCAATGGCGACCGTCCCGGCGACCGCGACCGCGGCGAGCACCGGCAGGGAGAGGGCGACGGCGAGCCCCGCCGCACGCGGTCGGGTCCACTCGCGGTCAGCCCGCCCGACCGCCCGGCCGAACCACGCGACGGGGTGTGCTCTCGTCGGCGGCTCGCCGACCGCGAGCTCCAGCCCGACCGCGAACGCCAGCGCGGCGAGCGCGAGGCTCATCGCTCCCCGAGCAGCGCGGGCACGTCCGTGAGCGCTACTCCGTCAAGGAGGATCGCCCGTCCGCCGCAGGCTTCGATCCCGCCGTCGGCCTCGGGCGAGTCCCCGATATGAGTGATTTTTTCGACCGAGGTACCGAGATCGGCGGCGACCGCCTCGAACGAGTGGGAATGAGGTTTGCGCCACCCACAGCCCACGCTCGATACGATGGCGTCGAACTCCCTCGAAAACTCCGCGCGGATCAGCGTTTTTCGAACCAGTTCGGGGACGCTACAGTTAGAAAGCACGCCGACAGGTCCGTGCTCGCGAGCCGCGCGAATCGCCTCCGCGGCTCCGTCGTTCGTTCGGACCTCGGGATCGAACGCCGCGATCGTCGCCCGGCGGGCGACGTTTCCGGGGGCCGAAACGCCACAGGAAGCGAGCGCACGCCCGACGTGGGCCGGAAGCGGCACCTCCGCGCCATCTGGGGCGTCGATCTGGGGCGTGCGGTAGGCCTCTCCCCACTCGTCGGGAACGTCCACGCCGCGCACAGCGAGTTCGGCGGCGATCGCTCGCGCCGGCTCGTCGGGTTTCGGGACCGAAACGAGCGTGCCGAAGAGGTCGAACGTGGTTGCCACGCGAGTGTAATCGGTGAAAACGGACTTGAATCGCTCGGTGTGGAGATCCGTGCGAACGAAAACGGACCGAACCGCCGGGATGCCTATAGAACTCGCGGTCGAACGCTCCCCGTGAGCGACCTCAACCTCGTCCTCGCGCTGGTCGGCGGGCTGATCCTCCTCTTGAGCTTGGGTGCGGGACTGCTCCACCGGGATCTCCGAATCGTCTCCGAGCCGATGGTCGCACTCGCGCTCGGCGTGGTCGTCGGCCCCTTGGGCATTGCCCTTCTCGATCCCGCCGCGTGGGGCGATCCGCTCGTGCTGGTCGAGCGGGCCGCCGAGTTGACGATCGCGCTCGCGGTCACTTCGATCGCGCTTCGCCTCCCGCAGGACTACTTTCGGACGCGCGTCCGAACGATGGCGACGATCCTCGGGCCCGGCATGGTCGGGATGTGGCTCGCGAGCGCCGCGGTCGTCTACGCGCTGCTCGACCTCTCGCTCCCGGTGGCCCTGCTCGTCGGCGCGATCGTCACCCCGACCGACCCGGTGCTCGCGAACACCATCGTCACGGGACCGCTCGCGGACGAGCACATTCCGGACCGAGTTAGCCGGTTTATCTCGGCCGAATCGGGAGCCAACGACGGCGGCGCGTACCCCTTCGTCTTCCTCGCGATCCTGTTGCTCACCAGTCCAATCGAGGCCGCGCTGTCGGAGTGGCTCACCCGAATCCTGCTGCTGGAAGTGGGCGGGGCGATCCTCGCTGGGTTCGCGATCGGCGCGCTCGTCGGCCGGGTCGAACGCCGGGTCAGCGCCAGTACGGCGCTCGATCACACGTCGGTGCTGACCGTGACGGTCGCGCTCACGTTTACGACCCTCGGGATTGTCACGCTGCTCGGGGGTAACGGCATCCTCGCGGTCTTTGTCGCGGGGCTGGCGTACAACTGGTTCGCGGATCCCAGCGACGAAGCCGACGAACAGCAGGTACAGGAGGTGACCAACCGGCTGTTTACCTATCCGATGTTCGTCCTGCTCGGCATGGTCCTCCCGTGGAGTGAGTGGGTGGCGCTCGGCTGGGCTGGGCTGGCGGTCGTTCTCGCAATCCTGCTCGTTCGCCGGCTCCCGATGATATTCGCTCTTCAGGGATTTCTCGACCCGCTCGACCGCCGGGAGGCGATTCTCTTTGCGGGCTGGTTCGGCCCGATCGGAATCGCGGCCGTTTTCTATGCCGCGCTGTCGGTTCAGCACACTGGAACCCGGACGGGCTGGGTCGTCGGCACGCTGATCGTCGTCGGTTCGGTTCTCGCTCACGGCACGACCGCCGTGCCCGCGACGCTCGCGTACGACCGGATCACCGAATGACGTTTTCTTCGAGTTCTCTGGGATAGTACGTCAGCCACTCGATGCCATCCTCGGTGATCGCGATCGTATCCGAGTGGCGATAGCCCGCGTTCTCAGTATATATCCCCGGCTCGATCGTGTAGACGTGGCCGGGTTCCATTACCCGATCCGCCTCGGTGTAGCTCGTTTCCTCGCTCTCGCAGTGATCACTCCAGCCCCGGTCGATATACGGCGGCTCATGCCCACTCATTCCGATGTTGTGACCCACGTGGTGCTGAGCGAGATCGGTAATGCCCTGCTCCGCGAAGTAGTTCCAGACCGCGTCGTCGACATCAGCGAGGGGAACGCCGGGTCCGAGCGCCTCGATCGCGATGGTCTGTGCTTCGAGCATGAGTTCGAAGTAGTGGGCCTGTTCCTCAGTGGGTTCGCCGACGAACATCGTCCGCTCCAGCTCGGAAAAATAGCCGTCGACGTTCGCACTCGCACCAGTAACGAGAACGTCGCCCTCGCACAGGCGCTGGTTCGGAGTGTGGCCATGAGGTAGGGCGGTTTCGTGGGCGCTGATGTAGCCCGCGTGGACGGGGCCGCTTCCGCGCACCCGTTCGGCGAACCGCTCCCCGAAGGTGTCGAGCATGGCGCGCGAAGCCTCCGTCGAGGCGCGCTGGCTCACCGTCGCCGGATGGGCACCCGGTTCGGTGAAATCGGCGAGATAGCGGTGGCCGAGGTTCGCCCATTTGGCGGACTCGCGGATCAGATCCACCTCCGCCTCCGACTTCGCCCACCGCATGCGCGGGACCCACGACTGGGTTTCGAGATCGAGATAGGTAGAAAGAGGGGGTCCCTCGTAGCCCATCACGCCCGGTGCGCCGTCGGCGTCGGCAAGCACGCTTTCGGTCCCCATCTTCCGGAGCATTTCGACGGCGGTTTCGATCGGCTTCCCGCCGGGGTAGTCGAAGTAGTGATGGACGGCGTCGATCCGCGGGTTTCCTTCGACTCGCTCGACTTCGAGTCGCGGGACGGTGATCTCACAGCGCTCGGGTGTGATCCCGAGGACGACGGGTCGTTCGGTCTGGATGTGGGCGAAGCCGGTGAGATACTCGATGCTGGTCGCGCCGAACCAGACGCCTGCCTCGTGGTTGCTCTCTGCGATCCGATCACGGATCGTTTCGAGGCGCTCGTCGAATTCGGTTTCCGGGAGCTGTGTCGCCATGTGGCTGGCTGACGGAGAGCCATCGCTTAAGCCTCCCGTTGCCTGCCGAGCGTTTACCTGCGTTCCGACTCTTGTGGCTCGTATGCAGGAGTTCGACCTGTTGATCGTCGGCGGGGGATCGGGAACCCAAGTCGGATCGCTCGCAGCAGACAGAGACATGAGCGTCGCGGTCGTCGAACCCGGCCCGCTCGGTGGAGCGTGTATCACGCGGGGCTGCGTGCCCTCGAAGGCACTGATCCACCGCGCGGACGTGATTAGAGAGGCACAGCGGGCGGACCGTTTGGGGCTCGATATCGAAATTAGTGAACCGGATTTAGGCGCTACTACCGAAGAAGTCAGAAACACGGTCTACGAGAAGGCAGAAAATCAGGCAGCAGGTCTCCGCGAATCCGATGATCATACCCTCTACGATGGGAAGGCGCGATTCGTCGACGACCGAACCGTCGAGATCGAGGGGGTAGACGAGCGGGTGCGTGGCGAGCGCGTCGTCATCGCGGTCGGAACGAGTCCGACAGTGCCACCCATCGAGGGTCTCGACGAGGTCGAGTTCCTCACGAGCGAGGACGCGCTGTATCTCGACGAAACTCCCGAGAAACTCGCGATCATCGGCGGGGGGTATATCGCCGCGGAGCTAGGGCATTTTTATGCGACCATCGGCACTGAGGTGACGATCATCCAACGGGACGGTTTCCTCGTGCCCCGCGAGGATTCTGACGTACGTGCGGCGGTGACGGCGGCCTTCGAGGATCGGGAGAACTGCACCCTTCATCTGGGGAGCGAAGCGAGCGAAGTCGAAAACCGGGGTGAGCAGGTCGCACTTTCGACGGCGGGTGACAGTGAAGTCGAGATCGAAGCGGACGAACTACTTGTGGCCGCTGGCAGAGCACCGAACACCGACGAACTCGGGGTCGAGGAAACCGGGATCGTTCTCGACGACACAGGGTATATCGAGGTCGACGACGGGTTAGAGACGAGCGCCGAGGGCGTCTGGGCGCTGGGCGACGTGATCGGCGCACCGCTCTTTAAACACGCGGCGGACCACGAGGCCCGAACTGTGGCCGCGAACGCCGTCGCAGAGCGCGGGGAGACGATCGATTACACGGGGATGGCACATGCCATCTTCACCGAACCGAAGGTCGCCTCCTGTGGAAAGACAGAAGACGAACTCGAAGAGGCGGGTCAGGAGTACGAGCGTGCGCGTTTCGAGTACGATTCCGCGCCGATGGGGACCGTTGCAAAAGAAACGGGGTTCGTGAAGGTGCTTGCCAGCGAAGGGACGGTGCTCGGCTGTCATATCGTCGGACCCGAGGCGACGACGCTGATCCACGAGGTCTCGGTCGCCGGGCGGGTCGGCGAGGGCACGGTCGAGGAGATCGCCGAGGCGATCCACGTCCATCCGGCGCTGAACGAGGTCGTGCTGGGGGCGTTCGACGAACTGGCGGACCCGCTTCTCTCGACCGCGCCCGACTGGAGCGATGTTTCGATGGAGTAGCCGGCGAGATTAAAGGCATCGCGCGCGAAACCCTGACATGAGCAACGAGAGCTTCCTTTCGCGATTGCTGCGCGGCGGGTTCAGAGAACAGGAGACGCGCCTGCAGGTCGATTGGATGACTCACACCGACGAGCGGATCATGGAACATCTCGAAGCGAACGGATCAACGACTCCCTCCGGGATCGCCACGACCTTGGAGAAGAGCGAGGAGTACGTCGCCGACAGATGTCGCCAGCTCGCAATCCGCGACCTGCTCGAAAACGACGGAAGAAGCTACGGACTCGCAGCGCGTGGTACTGCGTATCTCGCGGGTGAGATCGGCGCAGAGGAGCTTTCGGCCGACAACGGGAGCTGATCGACACCGGCTCGTCTGCCGTCGGTCCGGCCGAGTACGCCCACCCCGATATCGCAATCATGTGCGCGGGGCGTCTCGATCAGCGACTTCACCTGCCGCAAGGAGAACGGGAGTATGGAGCAGGCCGTAGTCGAAACTCCGCCTAACCGGGTCGTTTTCCGGTCAGGGTGTCTATCCCACCCGTGCAACCGGTCGTTCACCTCGCGGTCGGCTACCTCTGTTATGCCGTCTACAGCCGGTGGCGCTACGACCGCCTGCCCGCCGGCGAGGCCACAGTGATCGCCGTGATCGGCGCGGCGATACCCGATCTGCTCGACAAGCCGCTGTACTGGCTCGGAATCGTTCCCGTGGGGCGCACGCTAGGCCACTCACTACTGTTCGTGCTACCACTCGTCGGAATCGTCTGGATTCTCGCCAAACGGGCTGGAAGGCGGGAGCTCGCCGTCGCGTTCGCTGTTGGAATCCTCTCGCATATCGCGACCGACGTCCCGTGGCACCTGCTCTCGGGCGAGCACCACGAACTCGGCTTCCTCCTGTGGCCGATCACGCCGATGGCGCCCTACACGGGGACGAAGCCAGTTGGAACCCTTGGAGGGGTCGAAGTGACGACGCTGTGGTTCGAACTCGTGATCCTCGTCTGCGGGATCGCGCTATGGATCGCTGACGGAACGCCGGGAACGGCTGCGATTCGGGATCGATTTCGGGGGTGAGCTACGTTTCGTCGGGCCGTCGCGAGAGGCGGTCGAAACGCGATTGGGCGCGCTCGCGGCGTTTTCGGGTTTCCTCGGCGTCGACCGTCATACCAGTGATCTCTCCCGAGGATAACGTACACGCGAGAACACTCCCCTCGCAGGCCTCCTCGGGAAGCTCCGCTGCGGGGAGCTGTTTCTCGTCGGTGACCTCGCCGTCGCGTTCGATGAGAATCACCGCTATCTCGCCCTCGATCCGATCGACCGTTGCACCGACTCGCTCGCTCACGCGACCACCTCCAGACCGCAGGTCTGGCGTACTCGCGTTCGCTCGTTTCGTTCGTCACCGGCGGCGAAGCCGCCGGTTTCCAGCGAGACTCCTCGAAAACGCTGCGCGTTTTCGGGCTCGCGGAAATCTTCGATTTCCGCAGACTCCGGTCCCGTCCGGCTCAC
>JADFQH010000168.1 GCA_022561895.1 Methanobacteriota archaeon
CGGTATGAAATGCACTCCCTCCGGGAGGGTCGCGGCCTCGACCACCGGATCATCCAGATCCCCTAGTAGTTCGTCGTCCAGTTCCGGTTCGAGATCCACGAGTACTTCCTCGAACTCGCCGACGTATTCCATCGGCATGTAGAACACGTCCGGCTCCTCACCGGCTCCGAACTGGGTTCGAAGTCTGTCCTCGAAATCCTCGGGGACGTGCTGGAACTGAACCCCGACGTCCTCGTTCTGGTCGGCGAACGATTCCAGCATATCCTCGACTGCCTGGCGTTCGACGCCCTCGCCCCAGCCCGAAAATTCGAGAGTGATATCTCCCTCGCCGAGTGCTACCTCATCGACGTCCTCGTCATCCTCGTCGCCATCTCCCCCGAGACAGCCAGCCAGTGACGCGAGCGAGCCGCCCGCGGTTACCTTGATCACGGTTCTTCTCGAAAGACCATTAGTATCCATGCTCACACACTCTGATCGATTACTATTAAAGTTGTTGTTTTTTCGTTCACGAGCGACACGACCGGCTTGAGCGGTACGCCCTCTGTCGATATCAGCGCCGCGATTCAATTTTTCCATTATTTTATGGTTGTACTATATGGTGTCTTGTTCAACTCGGCATACTCAACAGCTCCCGACGACTGTTCTTGATCGCTTCCTTCGTCTCCTGATCAAAGACGTGGAGGCGTTCTTCGGGAAAGACGATATCGAGTTCCTTGTCGACCTGCACGTGGATATCACCACTCACTGTCGCCGTCATGTCTACTCCACCGAGTTCGAAGTGAACGTACGTCATGTCCCCGACCGGCTCGACGACTTTCGGTTGAACCGTGATCCGGTTTCGTTCGGTTGTTCCCGAGATGACCCGAATATCCTCGGGACGAACGCCAAGAATGAGATCTGCGCTCACTTGCTGTAGTTCTGTTGCGGTGTCGTCCGATAGCTCATACTCGATCGACTCGTGAATCAGTCGGCCGTTCTCGTTTCGAACATCGAGGAAGTTCATGCCGGGTGAGCCGATGAAGCCTGCGACGAACACGTTGTTCGGCTTCTGATAACATTCGAGCGGTGTCCCGACCTGCTGAAGCGTTCCCTCATCGAGAATTGCGATCCGGTCGCCCATCGTCATCGCTTCCGTCTGGTCGTGTGTGACGTAGACGGCCGTCGTTTCGAGACGCTGTTGGAGATCCTGTAGCTCGGTTCGCATGGTCGTCCTGAGCTTTGCGTCGAGGTTCGAGAGGGGTTCGTCCATGAGAAACACCTTTGGCTCGCGGACGATCGACCGGCCGAGCGCAACCCGCTGTTGCTGGCCCCCCGATAGCTCACCGGGTTTGTTCTCGAGGAGCCCCTCTATCCCCATCATGCCAGCAGCATCTCTCACCCTCGAATCGACTTCCTCGTCCGAGAGATCTGTCGTCATTTTCAGCCCGAACGCCATGTTCTCTCGAGCAGTCATATGCGGATAGAGCGCGTAGTTCTGGAACACCATCGCGATGTTCCGGTCTTTCGGTTTTTCGTCGGTGATATCCTCGCCATCGATACTGATCGTGCCTTCGGTCACCTCCTCTAAACCAGCGATCGTGCGCAGCGTCGTCGATTTTCCACAGCCCGATGGTCCGACAAGTACGAGAAACTCGCCGTCCTCAATGGTGAGATCGAAGTGGTCGACGGCGATGACCTCCTCGCCACCCTCCCCGAACACTTTCGTTACCCCGTCCATATCGATACGTCCCATGCCATCTACATCTCAATCTCTATTATAAAAATATTATGTAGCTAAAATGCCATCCGTTGGCTGGGTGACACTCGGATCGACACGAACGCGACGGTGCTCGGATCGCTCGTAGGTTCGTGCCAAGGCGACACATTTATACCAGAATCGAGAAATAGGGAGGTATATGCCCACGATAACGTTCATCGGAGCGGGTAGTATGGTCTTCGCCCGAAAGCTGGTCGGCGATATCCTCTCATTTCCCGAACTCAAGGACAGCACGATCCGACTGATGGATATCGACGAAGGACGATTGGCGAAGACCACGGAGGCTGCAGAAGCGATGGTCGAAAACGGCGGCGTCGATGCGACGATGGAGTCGACAACCGACCGTCGCCAAGCTCTCAAAGGAGCCGACTACGTTCTCAACATGATCAACGTCGGTGGTACTGAGCCATTTGAAAACGAGATCCGGATCCCCGAGAAATACGGTGTCAAGCAGGCGATCGGCGACACACTCGGACCGGGCGGGGTCTTTCGCGCGCTGCGGACGATCGAGACGATGCTCGATCTCGCACACGACATGGAGGGGCTGTGTCCGGACGCACTGCTTTTGAACTACACGAACCCGATGGCGATCCTCTGTTGGGCACTCCATGAGGCGACGGAGATCGAAACAGTCGGACTCTGTCACAGTGTTCCCCACACCGCGGAAGCGATCAGTGAGTACGTCGGAGTTCCGCAGGAGGAACTCGAATACTGGGTCGCGGGCGTCAACCACATGGCATGGTTCCTTGAGTGTACACACGACGGCGAGGATGTCTACCCAGCACTCGAAACGGCGATGAACGACCCTGAGATCTACCGGAAGGACACCGTCCGCTTCGAGATGATGAAACACTTCGGGACGTTCATCACGGAGTCGAGTCACCACCTGAGCGAGTACGTCCCCTACTTCCGAACGGACGAGGAAACGATCGAGGCGATGACCGGCGAGGGGTATGCAGAACGCATGCCCACCGCGACCTATCTCGAGGGATGGAAGGAGCAATCGGAAAAACGCGACCGGCCCGAACACGATGTGAATCTCAGTGAATTAGAGATCGAGCGCTCCGAGGAGTACGCCTCGCGACTGATCCACTCGCTCGAAACCGGCGAGTCTCGACGGTTCAATCTCAACGTCTCCAATGTAGCGGGAGCGATCACAAACCTTCCACGCGAAGCCTGTGTCGAAGTTCCTTGTCTCGTTGATGGGACAGGGATCCGACCGTGTTCGGTCGGGGAGCTGCGGCCCCAGATGGCCGCGCTGAACCGAACGCAGATCGCGGTCCAGGAGCGGACGGTGACCGGCGCGCTCGAAAACGATCGGGAGGCGATCCATCAAGCCATCAAGCTCGACCCGCTAACGAGTGCGGTGCTCACGCTCGATGAGGCCCACGAGATGACCGAAGAGCTGATCGAAGCCAATCGGGAGTATATCCCCGACCTCAACTAACATTCATCATGACCGAGATAATCGATTACGACCTGTACGAAGTACCGCCGCGTTGGCTCTTCCTCCGGATCGAAACGAGCGACGGGCTCGTTGGCTGGGGCGAACCCGTCGTCGAGGGACGAGCGAAAACCGTCCGCGCGGCCGTCGAAGAGCTACTGGACAACTACCTACTCGGCGAGAATCCCAACCGAATCGAAGATCACTGGCAGCGAATGTATCGCGGCGGGTTCTACCGGGGTGGCCCGATCCTCATGAGCGCGATCGCGGGGATCGACCAAGCCCTGTGGGACATCAAGGGCAAGCGATTCGGCGCGCCAGTCTACGAACTCCTCGGGGGACGGGCACGCGATCGGATCAGGGTCTATCAGTGGATCGGGGGCGACCGCCCGAGCGAAGTCGGCGAAGCGGCGGCCGAGAAGGTTTCGGAGGGATTCACCGGCTTAAAGATGAACGCCACTAGCGAACTTCGCCGGGTGGATACGCCCGCGGCGGTTCGTGAAGCGGAGGATCGTCTCGCGGAAGTCAGGGAATCGGTCGGACCCGAGATCGATATCGGCGTCGATTTCCATGGCAGAGTTACGAAACCGATGGCAAAGCGACTGGCGAGCGCGCTCGAACCGTACGAACCGATGTTCATCGAAGAACCCGTTCTCCCCGAACACAACGATTCCTTGCCGGCTATCGCCGCTCACACCTCGATCCCGATCGCGACGGGAGAACGCATGTTCTCGCGGTGGGATTTCAAAGAAATCTTCGAGAACGGCAGCGTCGATATCATCCAGCCGGATCTCTCGCATGCAGGGGGCATAACCGAGGTGAAGAAGATCGCGGACATGGCGGAAGCCTACGACGTGGCGCTCGCGCCCCACTGCCCCTTGGGGCCGATCGCGCTTGCCTCGTGCATTCAGGTCGATATCTGCTCGCCGAACGCCCTGATCCAGGAACAGAGCCTCGACATTCACTACAATCAGGGCGGGGACGTACTGGACTATCTCGAGGATCCGGGCGTCTTCGAGTACCACGAGGGCTACGTCGACGTGCCCTCGGGTCCCGGATTAGGTATCTCGCTCAACGAGGAGTATATCGAGGAGCAGTCAGCAAAGACGGTCAACTGGCACAACCCCGTCTGGCGTCACGATGACGGCAGCGTCGCGGAGTGGTGACGATGGACCGACTCGAAGAGCGCGTAGCGATCGTCACCGGCTCGACGCGGGGGATCGGCGCGGCGATCGCCGAACGGTTTGCGGCGGAGGGGGCGTCGGTCGTCGTCTCGGGACGAAGCGAGGAGGAAGGAAAACAGGTCGCAGAGCGTCTCGATAGCGAAGGTGGCGAGGGCGAGGCGACGTTCGTCCGGGTGGATATGCGCGATCCGGACGCGATCTCACGGCTGATCGAAAAAACAGTCGAGGAGTACGGACGGGTCGACGTGCTCGTGAACAACGCGGGCGTCCAGACCGAAACCACAGCGAGAGAGGCCGGTATGGACGACTGGGAGTTCGTCCTCGAAACGAATTTCAGAGCCTACTGGCTCGCGGTCAAAGAAGCGATCGAGCACATTCCTGAAGGAGGGAGCATCATCAACGTCTCCTCGAACCACGCCCGCACGACGATGCCAGCACATTTCCCGTACAATGCGATGAAAGCGGGCATTAACGGCATGACGCGGGCGCTCGCGGTCGAATTCGGGCCGTTGGGAGTTCGAGCGAACACGATCTCGCCGGGCTGGATCGAGGTCGAGCGCACCCGCGAGGAGCTCCTCGCGGACAGGAGGGAGTACGTCGAGTCGATCCATCCGTTGGGGAAGATCGGAGATCCGGAGGACGTCGCGGGCGTGGCGGCGTTTCTCACGAGCGACGATGCGGCGTTTATGACCGGGTCGAACCTGCTGGTCGACGGCGGGCGCGGTGCGGTGATGGAGGACGAGCCGTTTCTCGAGTATCGGTCGAAATTCGATTAACCCCCACTGATAAGGACTGTTGTAGCTGCTTACCGGTGGATCGTTCATGCGGGTCAGCGATCACCGTCTAACGGACTCCAACAGCCCTTCTGAACGGCCGGCGGTCCCCTCCACTGAGAACCGCCAGCCATCGCGGTTGAACCGTTCTCCATATGCGAACGGCTATGTGCCGTGAGTCCGACGTTCAGCCATGACCGACGAATCGTACCCGGTGGGGGCGGCGGCGACGGCGATCCGAGTGATCGAAACCCTCGCGGCGAACGGTGAGATGGGCGTTACCGAACTCGCAACCGAACTCGATCTCTCGAAAAGCGCCGCCCACAAACACCTCACGACGCTCGAACGTTTGGAGTACGTCATCGGCGAGAGCGGCCGGTATCGATTGGGACTCGGCTTTCTCTCGATCGGTTTCGCCGCCCGCGATCGGTTGTCACTCTACCGAACGGGCGTGACGGCGGTTGACGATCTGGCGGGAACCACCGGAGAGATAACCAATCTGATGCTGCCCGAACACGGCTACGGCGTCTACGCCTATCAGGCGACGGCCGGCCGGCAGTCGAGGGAGTGGCTTCGGGTGGGCGAGCGGGTTCATATGCACGCGTCGGCGGGCGGGAAAGCGATCCTCGCACACGTTTCGGAAGGGTGCGTCGAGGCGATCCTCGACCGTCACGGACTGCCGGCGCTCACCGAGAAGACCCGGACGGATCGGGGCCAGCTCAGAGGGGAGCTCGCCTCGATCCGGGATCGCGGGCTCGCGTTCGACCGCGGCGAGAGCCATCCCGATTGGCAGTGTGTGGCGGCCCCGGTGCTCGCTCGGGGCTCGCCAGTCGGCGCGATCACCGTCTCCGGGCCGGCGCGGAGAATGAGCGGCAAAACGTTGGAGGAGGATATCGCGGGGCTGGTCGTCAGCGCGAGCAACGCGATCGAACTGACCGCGCTCTCGGAGTAGCCGTATCGGAACTCTTCGTTTCCTCTTCGAGAACGAACGGACCGAGTGTTTAAAACGGTCGGGTGACGAAACAGGGACAATGGCCGAACGCCGTTCACAGGGCAAGGTCGGGCGTGTCATCGACGAATACGGTCTTGAGGGATTCGGCGCGGAGTTAGAGGCGCGCTGGACGGGCGAACAGGGAGATGGGGTGAGTCTCCGCGCGCTCGCGGATCTGTTCAACCGGCGCGTCCTCGAAACCGCGATGGACGAAGCGGGCGCGCGCTCACTCGACGGCGAGGTCGAAAACCGGTATCGGCTGCTCACCGACAGCGAGGTCAGCGCGGGGATGCGCGAACAGGCTCGGCGCGAACTCGACCGGGCCGGCGTTCCGATCGAGGAGATCGAATCCGATTTCGTCTCCCACCAGTCGATCTATACGTATCTGAAGGACCACCGCGGGGCGAACCACCCATCGAGCGTCGAGCGAACCCCCGAAGAGCGCCGCGAACGTGAACTCGATAAGATCGGGGCGCTGATAACCCGAACCAC
>JADFQH010000169.1 GCA_022561895.1 Methanobacteriota archaeon
TTGGACTGCCTCTTCGAGCGTTTCTTCGACCTGTACCAGATCCGCATTCAAAATCTCCATCCCCTCCTCGGAATTCGTGCCCGCGAGGCGGACGACGACGGGTTTCGGGATCTCGTCGAACTGTTCTAGGGCGTTGTTAATTCCCTTTGCGACCTCGTCTCCTCGGGTGATACCCCCAAAGATGTTGAACACGACCGACTCGACGTTCTCGTCGGAAAAGACCATATCGAGGGCGTTTGCGATCCGGTCGGCTTTCGCTCCGCCACCCACGTCGAGGAAGTTCGCCGGCTCGCCCCCATAATAATCGACGAGATCGAGCGTCGTCATCACCAACCCAGCGCCGTTGCCGATGATTCCTACATCGCCCTCCAGTCTGACGTAGTCGAAGCCGTACTCGCCGGCCTTTCGTTCGAGATCATCGGTGTAGGAGTCCTCTTCCATCTCCGCTAACTCGGGCTGGCGGAAGAGTGCGTCCTCGTCGATGTTCATGACGGCGTCGGCGGCGATTACGTCGTACTCGTCTCGCGGCTCGTCGCCGCTCGACCGTTCCGCGGAGCTACGCTCCGCGCGCGTGACCATCAGCGGATTGATCTCGGTATCAGAGGCGTCCCGCTCGTCCCAGAGCGAAAAGAGGGTGGTAAGAACACTCGAAACGTCGTTTGCGACCTCGCGGTCGATCCCGGCGTCGTAGACGGCGCGGCGAGCCTGATAGGGCTGAAGGCCGAAGGCGGGATCGACGTGTTCACGCGCGATCGCGTCGGGATCTTCCTCTGCGACCGCTTCGATATCCACGCCACCCTTTTCCGAGACCATCGCGACGGGTTTGCCCTCGCCGCGGTCCATCGTCACGCCGACGTAGAGTTCGTCGGTGAAGTCAACGGCTCCCTCGACGAGAACGCGCTCGACGGTGTAACCCTTGAGATCCATTCCGAGGATGGAATCGGCCGCCTCGCGAGCCTCCTCCTCGTTCTCAACGAGTGAAATCCCGCCGGCCTTGCCGCGGCCACCCACCTGCACTTGGGCCTTGATAGCGACCGGATAGCCGATCGAGTCGGCCGCCGATACCACCTCGTCCGTGCTTTCTGCGAGCTGTGAGTCGGGCGTCGGAATCCCCGCGTCGGCGAACACCGATTGTGCCTGATATTCGTGAAGCTTCATCCACCTGTATGCGCGTTCGGCGGCCGCTTAAATCCCGCCGATATCGACGCCACGCCGATTTTTATTCTCTTCATTGGACCTTTTACCCGTGAAAGCAGCATAAGCGGCCCGTTATAAAACATCGAAAATGTTTTATTAATAGATCTATAATCCATCGTTCAACGCCGTGTTACGGTATTATTGGATCTATAATAAGGGGTGGGCCACTCGTTGAGTCATTCGATTGCAATGTCAACGGACCGTGGGACAGTCGATACGTTGCTTATCGGTATCGATGCCTGTAGTCAAGGAATACTCGAACCGTTGTTCGAAGACGATCATGTGCCGACGATCCAGTCGATCTGGGAGAGGGGTCCAAGCGGCGATCTCGAATCACAGATCCCGCCGTGGACCGCGAGCGCGTGGCCCTCGCTGTATACGGGGACGAACCCCGGCAAACACGGCGTCTTCGACTTTCTCTCTTACGATGGGTACGACTGGGGGGTCGCGAACGCGAGCGCCGTCGACGAACACTCCCTGTGGGAGCTCCTCGACTATCACGACAAACGGAGCGTCGTCGTCAACGTCCCGATGACGTACCCCCCAAGCAAGATCAACGGGGCCGTCATCCCAGGGTTCACTGCGCCGGAGAACCCGCCCTCACATCCCGACGGTATTCTCGAGGCGGTTCGCGAGGAGATCGGCGAGTACAAGGTCTATCCGACGCCGGGCGGGGAGACGGCGGCCTTCGAAGAGTACGTCGATTCCGTGAGCATGCGAAGCGATGCCTTTCGATATCTCGCCGATCGGTTCGAGCCTGAGTTCGGGTTCGTCCAGTTTCAGGTCACCGATACGGTGTTCCACCAGTACGGCTACGAAGAGGAGATGGTCGCGGAGATCTACGAGGCCGTCGACCGCGAGATTGCACGCATCATCGATGAGGTCGATCCGAACGTCACGCTACTGGTCAGCGACCACGGACTTGGCAAGTACGAAGGAAAGGAGTTTCGGCTCAACACTTTCCTTCGAGAACACGGCTACATTGAGACGACGCGCAGCGCCGCGGGCATGCCCTCGTGGCAGACGGTGCGCGAACAGTCACTCAGGAAGGGTGAAGAGAAGACGACGCGAGAGCCGACGATGCTCGAACGCGGCGTTGCGACCGCCTCCAACTTCGGGTTCACGACCCGCCGGATCGGCCGCGCACTCGAAACCGTCGGTCTCGACGGGATCGCAAAACGTCACGCCCCGGCGGGCGTCGTCAAAGCTTCGGACGAACAGGTCGATTTCGCCGCCTCGAAAGCCTACATGCGCTCGCGCGTCGAGACGGGTATCCGAATCAACCTCGAAGGTCGCGATCCAGCGGGCGTCGTTTCACAAGGGGAGTACGAGGAGGTCCGCGACGAGCTGATCGAGCTGCTCTCGGATGTGACGGCACCGAACGGCGAACCCGTCTTCGAAGACGTCGCGCGCGTCGAGGAGTACTTCGAGGGGCCGAACGTCGAGCGGGCGGTTGATATCATGACGATCCCGAACGACTGGAACTACTTCCTTTCGGCTCAGCTGCGCGATGAGCTCTTCGCCCCGCCATCCGAACCGTGGAACCACAAGCTCTACGGCATCGTCGCCGCGACCGGACCCGGCATCGAGGACGCGGACGTTTCGGGTGCACATCTGCTGGATATCGCGCCGACGGTGCTCTCGGCGCTCGACGTACCACGCAGCGAGCGGATGGACGGTGACCCCCTTTCGGTGGTCTCGCCGACCGACGAGATGGAGTACCCCGATCGCAAGGAAGGCATGCGAAAGTCGACCGACGACGACGATGTCGAGGACCGGCTCGCGGATCTCGGCTATCTCGAGTAGCTATAGTAGTCGTTGAAAGTCACGACACACTCGCGTGCGGACTGGCGGCCAGCACCGCGAGCGCTGGCCGCCAGCGTGCAAGCGATGTGCAAACAGTTTCAACGACTACTATATCCGCATCCGTCGCACTTTATCCTCGTGAGCACCTTCCATCGGTAATGACACTGGCGATCGAGGCGACCGATCTCGTAAAGGAGTACGGCGACGTTCGGGCGCTCTCCGGTCTTTCTCTTGCCGTAGAACGGGGGGAATTTTTCGGCTTGCTTGGACCGAACGGTGCGGGAAAGACGACGTTCATCAACACGCTGGTCGGGCTCGTCCGCAAAACGGGTGGCGAGGTACGGGTTTTCGGCGATGATGTCGAAGACGACTACCGAAAAGTGCGCAATAGCATCGGTCTTGCGCCCCAAGAGTTCAACGTCGATCGCTTCTTCCCGATTCGCGAGGTCCTCATGCACAAGGCGGGCTATCACGGCGTGAGCGAGGCGGAGGCAAAGCGCCGTGCCGACGAGGCCCTCGAACTAGTCGGGATCTACGACAAACGCCACACCCGCTTCGACTGGCTCTCCGGTGGGATGAAACGCCGACTCCTACTTGCCCGCGCGATCGTCACCGACCCCGATCTCCTCATTCTCGACGAGCCGACCGCCGGTGTGGATGTCCAACTCCGTCATGACCTCTGGGAGATCATCAACCGGCTGAACGACGAGGGGACGACGATTCTTCTCACTACACACTACATCGAGGAGGCGGAACGCCTCTGTGACCGGGTCGCGATCATGGACAACGGTCGGAAGGTGACGGTCGCAACCCCCGAAGAGCTGATGGAGCGCGGAAGCGACACCATCACCGTCGAGCTTCGCGATCCGCCCGCGAGCGCGCCGCGCCTCGACGGTGCGGTCACGGAAATAGAGGACGTGCGGCTGGAGCACGATCGGCTGGTCGTCCGGGTCGAAGGCGGCGGCGGGCGGGTCGCCCCGCGACTGCTCAACGCGCTCGAAGACCGGGGTCACGAGATCACTGATATCGAGATCTCGCGAACCTCGCTCGAAGAAATCTTCGTCGAACTCACCGAGGGCCAGCGCGGCGAGGTGGAACGTGACGGGCCAGAGCGCGACACGCTGGAGGCGTACTAATGGCCGCGGGTTTGCATTCGACGCGGTTTTACGCCCTACTCAAACGCGAGTTTCAGCGCTACGTCCGGCGACCCTGGAACACCTTCCTCCCGCCGATGATCACGAACGTCCTGTATTTCTCGGTTTTCGGGGTGATCCTCGGCGCGCGGATCGAAGAGATTCAAGGATTTTCGTACATCCTGTTTCTCTTACCGGGGCTGGTCGTCCTCGGCGCGATCTCGAACGCCTTCGAGAACGCCTCCTTTTCGATCTTTCATGGACGCTGGAACAAGTATATCCACGAAACGCTCACCTCTCCGCTTTCGTACACCGAGATGGTGCTCGCGTACGTGCTTTCCAGTGCTTCCAGGGGAGTCATCGTCGGTGTCATTATCGCGATCATCGGCGCGCTCTTCACCCCGGTGGGGATCGCACAGCCCTTCTATCTCGTGGCGTTCATGCTCGTCGTCACACTCTTGTTCGCTTCTCTTGGGATCGTCGGCGGGCTGGTCGCGGACGACTTCGACCATCTGACGGTGATGAACCAGTTCATCCTTCGACCGTTGGTCTTCTTTGGGGGTGTGTTCTACTCGCTCGAGATCCTGCCGCCGCTCTGGCGAACGGTCTCGCTGCTCAATCCGATGGTGTATATGGTGAACGGCGTCAGGTACGGGTTTCTCGGCTACTCCGACGTGGACCCGAACGCTGCACTCGCGGTGCTTTCGGGGTTGACGGTTGCTGTAGTTGTGATTGACGTTGTGCTGTTCGCGCGGGGATACGGGTTGACGGATTGAGGTGGTTGTCGCTGTCCGTCGCCCGGAGGCTGGTTTCCAGCAGTTCGTTTTTGTCGAACTTCTCGGAATCCGATAAAACTCGCATAAATATATTCAATAGTATTGACGATCCTCACCACTGCCGCTACGGGTAACCCTTTGTCCTCCGACGCCCATCTCCCTCCATGCGTGCGGTACGATACCACGAACACGGCGGCCCCGAGGTACTGAACGTAGACGACGTAGACCAACCGGAACCGGGCGGCCACCGACGTGCGTACCGCACTCACCCGCAACGGCGGCTCACTCGCCGACGCCGGCTCGGTCTCCTACATGTTCTCCCGCAAGGGCGTAGTGCTGGTCCCGCAGACGATGGGGCTGACCACCGCCGACGTCTATGCCGAGGCGCCCGAAGACGGCTACCTGCCGGCGGCTGGTACGCTGACCCGTGTCATCGAGCCTGTCGGGCCCGGCATCCGCGTCGACTCGGGCGTGCACGCGGGCACTGAAATCAGCGTGCACTTCGATCCGATGCTGTCGAAGATCATCGTCTATGGCCAGGATCGCGAGACCGCATGCCAGCGGATGTCGCAGGCGCTGCGTCACAGCGCCTATCTGGGCATCCCCACGAACCTGGATTTTCTCATGCGCATCATAGACAGCAGAGACTTCCGGGCTGCGGAGCTACGCACCGACTTCCTGGACCTCCACCCGGAGATCGTCAAGCCGCCCGCGGCTGAGACCGAGCCGCCGGATGCCGCCTATGTAGCGGCGGCGCTCACCGAGGCTGTGGGGGAGCCCGCGGACGACGACCCGGACACCACGGGGCGCGACAAACAGCCGGAGGTCTGGGACACGCTCGGTCCCATCCGCCTCTGGAGGGATGTGTGACCTTCCGCCGCGACTTTGCTCGCGACGGCAACCGGTTGCGGGTCGAGCTGAAACCTCTGGATGGACACAGCTACCAAGTGCGGGTCGGTGACAACACGTACGAGGTCCAGGGGTGGGTGCTCCCCGACGGTCGCGTGCGTTTCCGGATGGACGAGCGCACCTACGAAGCCGTCGCTACGCGCATCGGTGAGTCCAGCCGCACTATGTTCGATCGAGGGGTGGCGTCCATCGCCTCGCGGGACGTGCGGCTGCTGGTCGTCATGATCGGGAGCATCCTGGGGCTTGGCATTGCCACCCTGGTCCTGCTGGCAGTGCTCACCAGCGCGGTGGTCCTGATCCGCTTGGCGCAGGCTCGCACCGCGCTCGAAGCTGAAGAAGGCCCGGCAACAGGGGAGTAGGGCGCGATCTAACGCGCGACGTATCTTCTTGCCCGACGACGACCCGGCATCGCCGGTGATCTTGGCGCCGGCCGCGTGCTGGCCGAGCCAGTTCTTCGAGTCGTGAGCTCCTGGTTGACCCTCCACTTAGTGGAGGGTATATCCTGCCTATGGACCCATTTCTGCAGGCGTACGTGAATGGTCGCCGCGGTCCGCCGCGGCAACTACGAGCGGTGCCGCGCTCGCCCCGTCTGGCGGGGGCGGCTGCTTCAATAGTCAAGGGGGGAGATTGCCATGCCAACCGCGATCGGTGTTGAAGAGACACAGCGCATGCTGGCTGAGGGAGCTCAGCTCGTCGACGTACTGCCCGAGGGCGAGTACACGGAGCTGCACCTCCCCGGCGCGCAGAACATCCCACTGAAGAAGATGACCGCAGACTCGACGGCGTTGCTGGACCAGCGCCGGCCGGTG
>JADFQH010000170.1 GCA_022561895.1 Methanobacteriota archaeon
CAACGCTCTGACAGTCTCGCGGTTCGTGGATCGCTGGGGTGGTCGGCCGACCTACCGGGAGATCGTCACTGACGACCCCGAAGCCCTCCGGGCGGCGATCCAGCGCGATCTCACCAAGGACGTGATCGTGACGACCGGCGGCTCCTCGGTGGGCGAGCGGGATCTCATTCCCGAGGTAGTCGAGGAAATTGGAGAGGTCTTGGTCCACGGCGTCGCCCTGAAACCCGGCCATCCCGTGGCCCTCGGTATCGTTGAGGAGACTCCAGTCCTGATGCTGCCGGGCTACCCCGTGGCCTGTATCGTCAACGCCGTTCAGTTCCTCAGGCCGGCGATGAAACACGCCGGCGGCATGTCCTGTGAGAGCCATCCGACGACGGAAGCGCGCCTCGAACGCAAGATCAGAAGCGAACCCGGCGTGAGGACGTTCGCGCGGGTGAAGCTCGACCGGGGGGAGCGGGACGATAACGAGACGACTGCCCTGCCCACGCGCGTCAGCGGTTCGGGTGTTCTCTCCAGTGTGGCGCTCGCCGATGGCTGGGTGGTCGTCCCCGAGGAAAGCGAGGGGATCGCGGAGGGTGAAACGGTCGCCGTCGAGAACTGGGAGTGGTCCGCATGACCGAACGAAAGGAGTTCCGCGACCTCGTTTCGCCCGAAGCGGCTCACGAGGCGATCGCCTCCCTCGATCTGGGTGGGGGAACGGAGGAGGTTTCGCTGCGCGAGGCTCGCGGGCGCGTGCTCGCAGAGCGAATCGACGCCGAACTCGATGTACCAGGGTTCGACCGCGCGAGCATGGACGGCTACGCGGTCCAGGCGCGCGACACCTTCGGCGCGGACGAGGCCGATCCGGTACTGTTGAATCTCGCTGGTGCGGTCCACGCAGGCGAGGAACCCACTGTCGAGGTCGAGGAAGGAACCTGTGCGGAGATCTCGACCGGGGCGGTGATGCCCGATGGAGCGAACGCCGTGGTGATGGTCGAACGGACTGATGAATACGCGGAGCGTAGCTCCGCGGAACAGTCGAACGGTGAAACCGTGAGGCAGATCGAGATCCGCACCTCGCTTGCGCCGGGCGATCACGTCATGCTCGCGGGTGCAGATGTCGCTTCGGGCGAGCGTGCGCTCGGACCCGGCACTCAGCTCACTCCCAGAGAAATCGGCCTGCTCTCGGCGCTCGGCGTCGATTCCCTTCCGGTGTACGCGAAACCCCAGGTCGGAATCGTCTCGACGGGCGACGAGCTAGTGCGTCCCGGCGAGCCGGTCGAAAGCGAGCGCGGACAGATCTACGATGTCAACAGCTATACGATCGCGAGCGCCGTCGAGGAGGCAGGCGGCGAGGCGGTTCTCTATCCGCATGCAGGTGATGAGTACGACGAGATGGAGCGCGTTCTCGAAGACGCCGCGGTGGAGTGCGATCTCGTCCTCTCGTCGGGTTCGACCTCCGCAAGCGCGGTCGACGTGATCTATCGCGTGATCGAAGAACAAGGAGAACTCCTGCTTCACGGGGTGGCGATCAAGCCCGGCAAGCCCATGCTGATCGGCGAGTTCCCCGATTCGGCCTACGTCGGGCTGCCGGGCTATCCGGTTTCTGCGCTCATGATTTTCCGGCATTTCGTCGCGGGTGCGATCCGCCGGGCTGCGGGCGTTCCCGAGCCACAAACAGCTAGTGTCAAAGCCGAAATGGCGATCGAGGAGCGCTATGGCGAGGGTCGGACCCGGCTCATGCCCGTCGGGTTAGTCGAGAGCGGGCCGTCCACAGAGAAACACGAGATGCTCGCCTATCCCGTCGATAAAGGATCGGGGGCGACGACGAGCCTCGTCGAAGCGGACGGCATCGTCGAGGTCGGCCCGGACACCGCCTACCTCGCCGGCGGCGAGCCGGTGTCGGTGACGCTGTTCTCGCCGGACGTGCGCCCGCCCACCACATTCGGCGTCGGCGAGGACGACCCCGCGCTCTCTCGTCTCCTCGACGATCTCGACCAGCCCCGGTATCTCTCCATCGGCAGCAGACAGGGACTTCGCCGACTCGATCAGGGCGCGCCGGATTTCGCGGTCGTTTCCGGTTCCGTCGAGCGCGACATCGAGGCTGCGGAGTTCGGCGGCTGGACCCGCGAGTGGGGGCTAGTCGTCGCATCCGAAAACCCGAAAGAAATCGGGGGGCTCGTGGATCTCGTAGAGCGCGATCTCAGGTTTATCAACCGGCCAACCGACTCGGGACTCCGGACCACGCTGTCAAACGCCGTCGCGGATCTCGCGGACGAACGCGGCGAGTCACGCCACGATCTCGTCGAGTCGATTTCGGGGTTCGAACTCGCGGCCCGTGCGCAGGAAAGCCCGGCGAGAGCGGTCGCCGCCGGGAAAGCCGAGGCGGGTCTCGGACTGCGCGCGACCGCCGAGAAACTCGGGCTGGGCTTCGTCTCGCTCGGCAACGAGCCGGTGGCAGTGCTCGGAAACCCGGATCGCGTCGAAAAACCGGGAATGAAAGAGCTCCGCCAAACGCTCGAAGAGACGGGCATTTTCGAGACGCTCGTTGGCTTCGAGTCGCTTCCGTAGGACTACACCGAGTTGAACCGTCGGCAGTTGCAAGGGCTAGCTTACTCGCCTTCCGGGTCATAGTATATCATGTGACACGGAGAGTTCTGATCTCGATCGATGACTCGGTGGCGGCGAGCGCCGCATTGGAGTACGCGGTCCCACAGTTCCGCGATGCGGAACTCACCGTTCTCCACGTTTGCCGTGTCGCGAAAACGGACGAGAGCATCCGTCAGCGAGCACTGAAAGCGGAGTGCGAAGCACAACGGGCGGCATCGCGGGCGCTTGCCGAGCGGCTGTTCGAGAACGCACGAGAACTCGCCGACGGATCGGGAACGAAACTCACGACGGCCATCGAGTACGGCTCCCTGTCCGACCGAATCTGTACATACACCGAGGAGAACGGGATCGACCATATCGTGATCGGGACCCACGGACGCCGCGGGCTATCACGGTTCCTCCTCGGAAGCGTCGCCGAAGGGGTCGTCCGGCGCTCATCGGTCCCCGTAACGATCGTGCCTGAACCCGACTGAACGGTTCGAAAGCGGGGGCTGTAGTCCGCTATACGCCCCTACTAGTTAGTCAATTCACATAATTACAGCCGGTGTATAGATACTTACAGTTCCGGTCACGTTCTCATTTAAACCATCCAGCTGTAGGCCTGCTAACGGTCGTATTAACCGGTTAATGATTGGTTAGAGCCAAAGGAATAAAGACGGGAGTATGACAGCTGCAAGCTCAGACCTTACCTGTATGTCGTAATACGTTATGAGTAAGACACCACACATGGCCTTAGAAGAAGGGGGAGCTGCCGAGATTCCGGGGGTAGAGCGCGTCAAACAGACGGTGTACGATTATGGGCTTGGGGCACTGTTCGCGGCGAACGTCTTCGGTGCGGGATCGGTCTACATTCTCGCCGATACGGGTGCGAACTTCGGCTATCTCCTGTTGTGGACCATGCCGCTTGCGTTCATCCTCGATCTCGGTCTGCACGAGATGTCCGGGCGACTCGCGACGATCGACAAACCGCTGATGGAGTATATCCGGGACGTTGTTGGCCCGACCCTCGGGAAGGTCTTTGCGGTCACCATTTCGTTCATCATGAGTTTCTGGGCTATCTCGAACTACGCCATCGGCGGGCTGGCACTCACCTGGCTATCGCCGCTCGACAACGTTTATCTCGGGACGATCATCGTTGCGGCGATCGGTCTCGCGCTCGTCGAGCTGAAAGTGTACGATCGGATCGAGGCGGCGATTACGATCCTGATCCTCGCGGTGTTCGGCATCTATATCGTGCTTGCCGCCGGTCTGGATCTCTCGGCTGACGCGATTGCAGCCGGGTTCGTTCCGGCCATCATCGAGGACGTCGGCTACCTAGCGGCCGTGATCGCGCTGATCGGGACCACGGTTTATTATCCGAACTTCTTCATTCAGTCGAGCATGCGCCCCTCGAAGGGCTGGACCGAGATGAATCCCTATCGCCGTGACAACCTCGTCGGCATCACGATCGCCATCACGCTCTCGACGGCGGTCATCGTCGTCTCGGCGGCGACGCTCGCGGAGGGTGAGCCGACGCTCACCAGCCCCGGCGAACCGCTGATGGCGATACTCGGTGAGTGGGCGCTGGTCGTCTTCGTGTTCGCGGTGTTTCTCGCGACCTTTACGTCCGCAACGGGCACGCTGTTCGGTGCGGGATTCATGATCCCACAGGCATGGGGCAGAAAAACCGTCTTCGGCGACGTTGCGTTCCGCCGGGTTGTCGAGGGACTGATCGTGCTATCGGTAGTCTGTGCGGTCTTGATCCTCGAGTTCACCAACATGACGCCGGTTCGACTGGGAATCGTCATGCCAGCGATCAACGGGCTCATCGGGATTCCGCTGACGGCGCTGGCGTTGTACTACGCCAATAAAAAATTCTTCGATCACCCGCTGTGGATGCGGGTCTGTTTCGCTGCGATCGTCCTGTTCATGTTCGTGACGGCCGCGCTGACCGCACAGGACCTCTACGAGCAGATCATCGGCTGGCTCTGATAGGGATTTTCGTAGCCAACCGGATGATTTCTTCCGGTTACACGGTCCACGTTGATCGATCAGCGAGCAGGAAATCTATGCAGCCCTACGATAATCCCTATGAGTTGTGATCGTCTCGATCGACAATGGGGCACGTGTCTGGCGACACCCTCGCCGCCGTCTTGGGAGTCCTCTCCTGCGATTCAATGTTCAGAAATGATCCGCGACCGAGGTGGGGGAAGAACCCTCCGCGGATCAGGAAGGGTTCGCGCTGTGCGTTTCGTCGCTAGCAGCAGGATGCTAGCGACATGACACGATAGACACTCACCCACCATAACTGTCAGGAACCCCGACGCGCCACATGAAAGCCGTCAAGCCACGAACGGTCCAAAAGCAACTGGAAGCTACGGTTGTGGTGTACGATCTTGCGAAGTACCCTTGGCGGATCAGGCTCTCCTCACTGACACACGCAATCGACGGCCGCCACAGCGGTCGTGAACCATCGCGCCACTCACCGAAACGAACTGGCTAATCCTCGCGAACGATCCCTCCCAGCGCACAGCGTCCCGTCGCTCCGAGCGATCGAACGGATCAATCCCCTCGAGTTCGACGGTATCCGACGGACGAGCGGGGTCTCCCCACGATTTCGGTCGGTTATGGGACAACGAGTGAGGCAACGCTCTCTCGGACAGAGAGATTTTATACGGGCAGCCGTTGGACAGGTGTCTATGCCCATCGAGTTCAACGATCTTACGTTCACCAACCTCGGTCATGCAAGTGTCCACATCGAAACCAGCGACGGTCAGACCCTCTATATCGACCCGTGGAGCGAGGTACTGGGTGATCAGGAGCCGCACGATGCCGACATCGTCTTCGTTACGCACGATGATGTCGATCATTACGATCCCGACGCGATTGAACGCGTCTCGACCGATGAGACGACCATTATCGCCTACGAGGGCGTCGATACCAGCGACCTCACGGCGGCGGAAGCTGTCTGGTCGCTCTCACAGAATGAAGAACTCACCGTCGATGGCATCACTGTACAGGCCATCCCGGCGTACAATCGCGCCGACGGAACTCACATCGACGAGAATGGGAGTCCGTTTCATGCACAGGGCGAGGTGATCGGCCTCTGGCTCTCGATTGCGGGCACAGTCGTCTATTTCGCTAGTGATACTGATTTCCTCGATGAACACGAGGAGCTCTCCGGCACTGTTGACGTATTCATCCCGCCAATTGGCGGGCACTATACGATGGATCGTCACGAGGCGGCGGCGTTCGCCGAAAGCCTCGATCCTAGTCTCGTCTTGCCGGTACACTACGATACGTTCGAGGCGATTGAAACTGATGCTGACGGGCACTCCCAAGTGAAGTGTGAATTTCGAACGGGTTGTTGTGAGGGACTGTTGAGAAGTATCGACGATTTCGTCGTCGTGCTGGCCGCCAGCACGACGACTTATCAAGTTCTTTGAAGGACGGTGCGGTAGGTTGCTGTGTTCATGAGCAGTACCGCACCGACTGGAGGTACCGTCCCAGCCATTGAAGAACTCTCGGTTCTGGATCTGCCGCAGCCTGAGTGTCCCGACTGCGCCACAGAGGATGTCTCGAAGAACGGCACCTACACGCGCCACCCGCACGGCTGCGAGGCCGTGCGGGTGCAGCGGTATCTCTGCGCTCCCTGTGGTTCCTTCTCACCAAGCCATCCCTCCGTTGAGGATAACCACCGCCATCCACGAGCGGTTATACAACTCAGCCAAGCTATCGACGCATTCGCCGACGCGTCGCTCGAGGCAATTCAAGACATTTCGACGGTTCACTACGGTGTCCGTCCCTCTGACCAGCAAATCCACAACTGGCAGACCGAACAGACCGCGGAGATCGTTGAAAACGATCTCCCGGTCTCCTCCGGTATCTACACCTACGACGAACAGTATCTCACGATCAACGGCAGACGCGCGTATCGGCTCACTCTCTACGATGAGTTGCTGCGCGCACCGGTCGCCGATGGATTCGGCGACCGGTGCACCAAAGACACCGTCCGAGAGTTTCTCACGACCGTTCTTGCGG
>JADFQH010000171.1:0-3657 GCA_022561895.1 Methanobacteriota archaeon
TTCACTACCAGGTTTCTCTTCAGGATCTCGAAGGCCTGTTGGGTGGAGGCGGGATGGTCGAGAAGGCCGACGAAGAGGTCGGTGAGGTCGGCCGGCGGTTTCGCTCTCGAATAGATCACAGCCTCAAGCGTCTCCGATCGGGTGGGGCCGCCGGCCGCGAGTAGGGCCTCCACTTCGACCCAGGCACCGAGGCCGAGGTGGTGCCTGGCCAGCGACTTCACCTCAGCAGCGTCTGCCTGCTTCGCGCGGACCCGGTCGGCGATCTCCTCGATCGTTCGGGGTTCGCCGTCGCGGGTCCGGGGATTGATCTGGATCACCCATAGCGCCTCGGGACGACGCTCGATGGCCACGCGCATGAGATCCCTGACTGGCGGGTTCTGGCTGAACAGCCCGTCCCAGTAGTACTGTCCATCGATCTCGACCGCGGGGAACAGATTCGGGACGGCCGCCGAGGCGAGCACCGCCTCGACGGTGATCTCTCCGTCGACGAACGTCTCGAATCGTCCGCTGTTGACGTTGACCGTGCCGATCACGAGTTCGGGTGTGTCCTCGCGGTCGAGCAGTCTTCGACATCTGCTGATCTCGATGTTTCGCTCGATCACCCGCCGGAGTTTTCGCTGGCCTAACGCGGCGACCGGAAGATGGTAGGGACTGATCTCGGGGAGCGGTGCGCCCTGAGCGCGCAGGCTCGCGCCCCACTGGAGCCAGCTGTTACTGAGGCGTTCCGGGGGCGAGCGCGCGGCGATGTCGGCCCAGACGGAATCGAGGCGCTCGCGCGCTACGTCAGGCCCACCGAGACAGATCCCGTTCCACGCCGCAAAGGCCGAGATCGCACCCCCGGAGGTGCCGCTCAGTCCGACGAGTTCGTACTCCGGTTCGAGTTCGGGGAGCAGTCCTTTGAGCACACCTGCGGTGAACGCGGTGTGACTGCCCCCACCCTGACAGGCGATGGCGACTCGGGTCGGCTCGCTCATTCGTGATCTCCGGAGTTGGCGTCCATGAATCGGCTATTGTGACCTGTGAAAATAAATCAGGGGTCACTCACAGCAGCCCGTCACTTACTCCAGATCGTCCGCGAGATACTCGTCTTGTACCGCCACAACGTCGGCCGAATCCGTACAGGTGGCGTACCGCTTGAGTGGTTCGTCGTTGAGCTCGAGGAAGGTGTGGCCCCAGCGGAACTTGCCGAGTAGCTCCGTTGCGTGCTCGCGCTCGCCAAGAATCACCAGCCCTGCTGCGAGCGCTTCCACCGTCGTGAGTTCGAACGGGCGGCCGAAGTTCACCGGGTTTCCGGCGACGAGAAAGGGGAGCGCGCGGTGCTCGCCGGCCATCGAAAACAGCGCTTCGCCCGCACTCTCCCACGAACAATCCAACGCGACGAGTCTGTCCCCAATCTCCCGATCCGCTGGCGAGAACGCCCGCTCGGCATGCGGGTTGAGCACGATTCCGTAGGGAGTTGCCCGATCCGAGCGGTGAAGCTCGGCGAGGTCGAAGCGCGAAAGTGTACGGGCCGTGCATTTGTCGGGATCGTCGTCGCCCTCATAGCGGACGTGAAGATGCACCGCTCGGAGCGAGGCTCCCTACAGTCAAAAGCCTCGCGTCCCGAACGCTCTTTTCTCGGCCACGCGAGAAGGCGGTATGGAGACCACCGCACGCGAGTACTATCGTGCGCTCGATGCACACGCCTACGACGATCTTTCGGAACTCCTCGCTCCCGAGTTCTCCCACTACCGGCCCGACCGAGTTATTGAGAGCCGCGAGTCGTTCGTAACGTTCATGCGCGAGAAACGCCCGATGAAGGACACTTCTCACGAAATTCTTGGGATGTATACGACAGAGGAGGGCGCGGCCGTCCGCGGGCGGCTCCTCGGTGGGGAGGACGAAGCGCTGTTCGGATTCGTCGATTGCTTCGAGTTTGCGAGTGGAAGTACAGAGAAAATCACCGCGATCTACACCTACACTCGGTGAACGGAGAGCCACGTCGCGGCGATGAAAAGCGCCGCACCTACGATGAGCACGACGGGAACGAGCATCGCGCTCGCGATCCCGTAGACCCCTGTAATCACGCCCATTGCCGTGGGGACGGCGGCCATGCCGACGTAGGTCGCGCTCGTCGAGATCGCGTTTACGGGCCCGCTGTACCCGCTTGCGGCCTCGACGCCGACCGCCGATAGGAGAGGGAACTGCCCGGACATGAACAGTCCGAGAACGAACACTGCCGCGAGCATCGCATAGCCCTCGGTCAGAACCAATGCGACGTACATCGCGGGGATCGCTGGCAGGGCAAGGCCGAGCGAGAGGCGTGCGTAGCCGACCCGTTCGGCAAGAAGGGTATAGACGATCCGGCCGGGAACGTACGCGAGTAGATACGCAGACAGTGCAAGCGGTGCGAGCGGCGTCGAGAGGGACGTGGCGGCGTAGTACGGCAGCCACGTGAAGATCGCGCCCTCGATCCCACCGATGAGAAGCAACGCGCTCGCCATTCCGAGGATAACGGGATCCCGGATCAGGTCGGTCGCTCCCGAAAGCGAGATCGGGCGTTCGTTTTTCATTCGTTCGGGCAGCGGGAGGCTTCGTATCGAGAGCAGTATTGGAAAAAAGCCGAGTCCCAGTAAGACAAACACCGCTCGCCAGTCCGCGACCGAAATCACGATCGCGGCAAGCGCCGGTCCCGAGACCGCTCCAAGCGCCCACGCGAGCGAGTGAAGCGTAAAGATTCGGCCCCGTCGGTCGGGGTAGAGATGGCTGAGCAGCGCGCGGTCGAGCGCGCGAACCCCGCCCAACGAGAGTCCATGAAAAAAGAGCGCGGCGAGAAAGAGCGGGTAGACCGGCGCGCCGCTCATTGCGAGGAGGAAGCCGCCAGCGCCGAGTACACCTAATAAGAGGGTTCTATGTATCTGAATTCGACCGGCAGCGAGACCCACAACGAGCACAGTAATGAAAAACCCGACCGTGCCAGCGGGCGCGATCAGCCCGAGCAGATCCGGCGACACCGAAAAGGTCGCTTCGAACTGTGGGAGGAGCGCGCCGCGGATCTGGAGGCTTGCGGCGTCGAGCGCGACGAAGAGGAAGATCGCGCCCGTCCAGCGGGTTCGTCGCTCCATATCGCGGGCACTGAGTGAGGGGCTAAATACGTCCGTGTCGGTGACGTTTTGTCCGGTAGTTATTCGCCCTTTCCCGCACCGAGCGCGCTCTCGCCGACCGGGTCGTGGCCCTCGATGATCTCCTGGCCACCCATGTACGGACGGAGCGCCTCGGGGATCGTTACCGTTCCATTTTCGTTCTGGTAGTATTCCAGAATGGCGACCATCACGCGCGGGACAGCTACCCCAGAACCGTTGAGCGTATGCAGGTACTGTGCCGATTCGTGGTGTTCGGGGCGGAACTGGATGCCCGCCCGGCGGGCCTGGAAGTCCTCGAAGTTCGACACCGAGGAGACTTCGAGCCACCTCCCGCCTTCCTCGGGACCGTCTTCCATATCGTCGCCGGGTGCCCACACCTCGATGTCGTACTTCTTCAGCGCATAGCCCATCTGCCGCGGGGTGATGTTGAGCAGGCGGGCGGCCTTGGCCTGCACCCAGCCGCACTGTTCCATCGCCCACACGAGACGGTCGCGTTCGCCGTCCGGCTTGTCCGGTACTGGCGCCCGAAACCCCG
>JADFQH010000171.1:3667-6592 GCA_022561895.1 Methanobacteriota archaeon
ACCCTGTATGGAAGTCTAAGGCGTTCCAGGACTTCTTCGGCCTCTTCCAACAGGCCTTCGAGGCGGTCGTAGCTCTCTTCTGGCCGGACGAAGTTCACCAGTTCGACTTTGTTGAACTGATGGACCCGAACATAGCCCCGAGTCTCGGTCCCGTGTTCGCCAGCCTCCCGACGGAAGTTCGGCGAATATGCTTGGTGTTTGAGCGGGAGATCCTCGTCCAGCAGGATCTCATCTCGGTACATATTGGTGACGGGGACCTCTGCCGTGGGAAGCAACCAGAGGTCGTCGTCGTCGTACTCGTCGTCCTGACGGGCTTCGACTCGATAGGCGTCTTCGGCGAACTTCGGGAGCTGGCCGGTCCCGCGCATCGAGGCGCTGTTGACCGGGATCGGCGGGAGGATGTCGCGGTACTCCTGCTCGCGATGAACGTCGAGCATGAACTGGATCAGCGCGTGCTCCAAGCGCGCGCCGTCGCCCTTGACGAACTGGTAGCCGCCACCCGTTACTTTCGCACCACGGGCGAAATCGAGGATGTCGAGTTCCTCGCCCAGATCGTAGTGGGGGCCGATTTTTTGAGGGAGGTCCCGAAGGCCCTCGAACCCCTCGCGGTAGCGCTCGACGTTGTCCGCTTCGTCTTCGCCGACAGGCACGGATTCGTGGGGGATCTGCGGGAGTTCGAGCAACGCGCGATCGAACCGTTCTTCGAGTTCGTCGGCGCGTTGCTCGATTTCTTGAAGCTCCTCTTTCAGTTCGCTCGATCGATCGATCGCCTCTTGGGCTTTCTCCTCCTTTCCCTCCTGTTTTAGCTCGCCGATCTTCCGACTTACCTCGTTTCGTTCGTGACGAAGCGAATCGCCGTTGGCTTTCAGTTCGCGCCACTCCTCGTCGACGGCGAGTACACGGTCGAGATCGAGGGAAACGCCCTTCACGTCGAGCGCCCACCGTACTGTCTCGGGGTCCTCGCGCAGCATCGTCCGGTCGAGCATTCTTGACTCGGCCTTCTCCGCGCGGGGAAAAGAGCGTATCGGCCTTCGTCAGTCGGTTGTTCTAAGTCACTTGCTATCATGGAACAGTGTATGGTTCTGATTACGACGACTGCGATCCTCGCCTGTGCGGTGGCGCTCGTGGTGTTGCTCGCCTCGGCGAGTACGGAAGAATCGGAGGAGGAGGGCGACCCGTGGCGTCGCGAGCGGCCGGATGTTCAGCAGGTGGCGGGACCGCCAGAACGAACATCGGGTCAACGAGTGGATATCGAACGAAACGCGGTCCAGCCGGGTCGCTGTCCGGCCTGTGAGACAGTGAACGATCCAACGTACATCTACTGTCGATCCTGTGTGAGACGGTTTTCGGGCTGATCGCTGCGTGACTCGGCAGTATTTCACTCGCTGCCGAATGACCAACCCCTAATACCCCTCGGCTCGCGGAGTCGGTATGGCAATCGGTGACTACTATCCCATCGACTCCTGTCCCGACTACTACTACCTCGACACCGGCATGTACGACACCGAGCGCTACGGGTCGATGTACATCGTCGACGCGGAGCGCCCCGCGCTGATCGACACCGGGATCGGCACCAACTACGAGTACATTCTGGCGGCAATGGAGGAAATCGGAATCGCCCCCGAGGATCTCGAAATCATCGCGCCGACGCATATTCATCTCGACCACGCCGGCGGCGCGGGCTTCCTTGCCGAAGAGTGCCCGAACGCCGACGTATGTATCCACGAGATCGGTGCGCGACATCTCGTCGATCCCGAGCGCCTCATAGAAGGAACCAAAATGGCCGTCGAGGACCAGTGGGCCTACTACGCCGAGCCGAAACCCGTCCCCGAAGAGCGAATCACCGAACTCAGTGACGGTGAGACGATCGACCTCGGCGACCGGGTCCTCGACGTACACCACGCGCCCGGCCACGCCCCCCATCAGGTGATCTACCACGATCCCGATCACCAGGTTATCGCCACGGGCGACGCTGCCGGAATTTGGGTCCCCCAGACGGAATCGATTCGCCAGACGTCACCCCCTTCGAACTTCGATCTCGAAGCCTGCCTCTCGGACGTCGAGACGATCCGCTCGCTCGCTCCCGAAACCCTCCTCTTCGGCCATTTCGGACCCGCGCCCGCAAGCGACGAGCTACTGGACGAGTATAAGGAAGTCCTCACCAACTGGGTCGAGGCTGTCGAACAGAAGCGCGCAGAACTCGCTGACGAAGCAGTGATCGAGTATTTCGTCGAGAACACCGAGATGGACGAGGTTTGGGGCGAGCGAAAAGCGCGGGCCGAAGAACGACTGAACACCCGTGGTGTGCTCGCGTATCTGGATTCGTAGATCGCCCTGTGACCCCGGAACGGTTCGGTCACGGAAACTGTGTTTACGCGCACCGCTCGGACGGAACCGCGACAGGGCGGCTCCGATACCGGGACGCGAATAAACTCCACGGACGATGTGTCGCGTTGCCGGCATACTTTTCGTGCTGTGTGGAGTAGCCACACGCCATGCACTGGCGCGAGGCAGAACGCGAGTACACCGACGAGGTGATCGGCGAGTCGACGCTTCCCCGGATGTTCGAAGAGAGCGTTTCGAGAAACGAGAGCCGAATCGCACAGCGGTACAAGGGCGGGATCCACGATCGATCGCTTGTCGAGTCGGTCCTGCCGTCGGCCCCGACCGGCGAGTTCGAAACCCTCACGTATGGCGAGATGGCGGGGATCGTTCGGAACCTCGCGGCCGGCTTCCGGGAGCGCGGAATCGAAGCGGGCGATAGAGTGGGAATCTTCGCGGAGACGCGCATGGAGTGGGCCCACTGTGATTTCGGCCTGCTCGCGGCGGGGGCGGTCGTCACGACCATTTATGCGGGCTCCTCGCCGAATCAGGTCGAGTATCTCCTCGCCGATCCCGAGGCGTCGGCGGTCGTCGTCGGGAACG
>JADFQH010000172.1:0-3365 GCA_022561895.1 Methanobacteriota archaeon
GGACTCGGACTCAGGCTCGGGTTCGGGCTCGGGCTCGGATTCCGTCGAAGATTCCCCTTCGCTCTCCTCTATAAGCCGGTCGCCTTCGGGGCTATCGATCGCTTCTGCACGAAACTCGCTTCGGGACTGACGGATCGACCACGAGAGATCCACGTTGCCGTTGTCCTGGACGCCGGTGACCTGGACGAAGACGGTGTCGCCTTCCTCCCAGTCGAGACTTTCGAGTCGGCGGTCGAGTTCGCTTCGGTGGAGCAGGCCCGTAACGGAGTGACCGATATCGACGAAGACGCCGAATTCGGCGAAGCCGTCGACGGTTCCTTCATAAAATCGCCCCGCGGTGAGCTGGTCCGCTTGATTCCCCTCGAATCGGAAAACAACGTCCTCGTCGTGGAGGTTGTGCCACTTCATTGCTCGATCCGTCGGGGGCGGTGTGGTTGTGAGACGGTGCGTCGGTGTGGTTCGGTGCGTCGGGAGGGTGGGTCCCGCTGACCGTCGTCAGTCAGAGAGGCGCAGATGATGGGTTGACCCATTTAGAAGGGCAGAGTGGTCCCGCACTAAAACGGTTGTCGAAACGCCGCTCAGCTGGCCGCTCCTCATCGAGATTATCGGACCCGACCGCACGGCCCGGATATCGGGATTATCGTCGAGATTCATGGATTTCGCGCTCGCTGCATGGCCCTCGTGGTCTCCGTCGTCTGTACGGACGGTTGTAACGATGTACCGGCGATCGCCGGTGCGGATCAGCGATCGTCGGTACGGGACGACAACCGTCCTTATGAAGAAACAATCCGATTGGCGACGATACTCCCTAACGCTCTCTCACCGGATGAGTGAACCCATCGTCTCTACTGCCTCGAACCCGCCAAATCCGATCCCGAACACCGCCGCCGCCGGCAGCGCACAGAGCCCGGCTGCCCGCAGCAACGAAACCGAATGAATCTCGCTGATGCCGATCGCGAGCAACACGCCACCGTAGAACGTAGCGAACGCCTGGATGGGGGGAATCGGAACGCCGACGAACACGCAGGGCGCACACGCATAACTGATCAGTTGTACCGTCTCGCTCACTCCCGCTCGATCGGGAGCAAAGGGCAGGAGCAACAGGGTCTGGAGCGCCGCAACCAGATGGAGGACGAGCGGCGCGACCAGCACGACGATCACGGAAAAGACGAGCACGATCGAGAACAGGCGCTGTCCGCCGAGGGTCGGGTACGGGCTCCCGACGATGGTTTCGCCCGCGAGCGCGAGGCGAAGCGCGGAGGCGGCCGCGACGACGCAGATCGCAAAGACGAGTCCCGGCGCTTGGTCGCCCGGCGCGACGCCGGCCCGGAAAAACCGGCGGGGGCGGAGAAGGACTTCGACCCACGCGCGGGAAATCGCCCGCGGCCCGCGCTCGCGCCCGCCCCTCGGATCGCTCACCCACTGTGTCACAGCCGAACTACTCGCTACGGAGGGTATGACAGTTGCGACATCGCGCCTTGTAGGATTCGGCCGCCCCGACGAGGATGGTCGGGTCCGAGCTGCGGGCGGGTTCGCCGTCGACTAATCGTTGATTGCGGCTCGCTGGCTCGCCACAGACCGAACAGATCGCCTGTAGCTTGTCGACGTACTCCGCGATGGCGAGAAGCTGGGGAAGCGGCTCGAACGGCTCGCCCCGGAAGGTCTGATCCGTCCCCGAGACGATCACCCGGCGACCGGCGGCGGCGAGCGTCTCGCAGACTGTGACCAACTCCACGGAAAAGAAGTTCGCCTCGTCGATCGCGACGACCTGCTCGCCGTTCAGGTGATCGGGAATCCCTTCGATCCCCGTCTCGGGATCGATCACCGCTGCGTTCCACTGGCGACCGTTGTGGGTGCCAATGGTCATCTCGCCGTGGCGGTCGTCGGTCGCGGGTTTGAAGACCTGTACTTCTTGGCCCGCGATCTCCGCCCGGCGCAGCCTCCGGAGGAGTTCTTCGGTTTTTCCGGCGAACATATACTGTCGATTGCAAGCCCCTGAGCGGATTCGCCGACACTGCTTGGCGAATCCGTTCAGATCGTTGCAATTGATAGTATACAGCCGGCGATCACCTCGACCCAGCCGCTCCGCGTTATCGCGTGCACGATCGCATACCCCAGAGGCGAGAAACAAAACTATTTCTACCCGTCCCCGAACGCCTCGCTTGCGAGAACGACTTCGGTCCCGGCGAGACCGACCGAGCAGAACAGTGTGATTTCGTCGGTATCGCGCCGTCCACCGGCTTCGTTGTCAACGAGTGCGCTCAGTTCGACCAGTCGATCCTGATCCGTTCCGTTGAGGAAAAAGGGCCGTGAGTAGCCGGCGACCTGTGCGAGCGAGTCCGTTACGACGAGGTCCGCTCGGCTCCCAATGACGGGGTCGAGTTCGTTCGTCCCTGCGAACTTCGGGCCGAGCGTGTTCACGTGTGTTCCGGGTGAGAGCCACTCGGGATCGAACACCGGCTTCGTACTACTCGTCGCGGTGATGAGCACGTCCACCTCGGAAACGGCGTCCGCTGCGGTTTCGACCGCCTCGATTTCGAGACCGAGACGGTCGCCCATCTCGTCGGCGAACCGCTCGCGGTGCTCGGGCGTCGGGGAGTACACCCGAACGCGCTCGAACGCTCGCACGACCGCCGTCGCTTCGAGCTGCGTGCGCGCTTGACGACCCGAACCGATGATCCCGAGTGTCGTCGCGTCCGCACGAGCCATCTGATCGATCGCAACGCCGCCGATCGCACCGGTTCTGACCGCACCGACGCGATAGCCGAGGACCGACCCGCAGAATGCGCCGGTCTCCGCGTCGTAGACGGAAACCAGCTGCTGATCGTCCGGCGAATCGGGAAACGTCTCGTAGACGCGATAGCCCATTACCCCTTGCCGTGTGGCCGCCCCTGCGGTGAACACGAGCGAACCGCCATCGAGGTCGAGGGCGAATCGGGGTGGGGATTCGAGGGTTCCGGCCGCGTGCTCGCAGAGCGCGCCCTCGATCGCGTCGATCGCCTGCGCCATCGACACGCGCCGGTCGAACTCCTCGTCGGTGAGCCGCTGTGGAACGTCGTCCATGACGGATGGCGAACGGCGAACAATATAATCGCTCGCTGAAATCGATTTCAGTGCCGTTCAGTCGCCTGCCCCGACGTTCTGCTCGCTCTCGAAACAGTCGGGATCGGGTTCGATGTTCGCATACTGCACCACGCGCTCGCCGAGCACCTTGATTCGCTCTGCGGTTTTTTCCTCGACGAACTCGCCGTCCTCGAAGGCGCTGTGCGTGCGGGGCACGGCAGCCTGATGGGGCAGGATCCACGCGTTGAGCGCCCGACAAACTGACCTGAGATGTTCGAGGGCGGTGATCGGAAACGCCCCTC
>JADFQH010000172.1:3375-6279 GCA_022561895.1 Methanobacteriota archaeon
AACGGCGAGCAGTCCAACCGTTTTGTTCTCGAACTCGTCGAACCCACAATGGTCGATCGCGTTCTTCAACACGCCCGAGTAGGAGCCGTGGTACATCGGCGTTCCCAGGAGAATGGCGTCGGCCGCTTCGACGGCGGCGGTAAAGGCCTCGACCCCTTCGGTGGACGCATCGTCGGTGTTCAGTGGGGGCAGGTCGTACTCGGCGGGATCGAGCAGCTCGCCGGTTCCGCCCGCGTTTTCGACGCCCGCGAGCGCCTCGTAGAGTGCGATCCGTGTGTAACTTCCCTCGCGCAGGCTGCCGGAGATCGCAACGACGTGTGGTGGGTTCGTCATACCGAGAGAACGGCCGAGAGGGGTGAAAAGCTACCGCTGTAGCCGCACGCGGTCGTCCTCTACCTCGACCAGCCCATCCGATTCGAGATCCGAAAGCAGCCCCCGAAGCCATTTCTTACTTTTCTCGCCACCGTAATCGACCCGTATGCGGGGACCCAGCTCCTCTAGCGAGAGTTCGTCGTGGTTTTTGAGAATCCGAACTGCCCGCCCGCGTTTCTGCCGACGAGATCCCTCGAACTTCGGCTGGGTCGGAACGTCCGGCGCGGTGAAATCCCCTGTCTCGTAGGCCGAACACCAGCCTCGAAAGGGACAGCCCGCTTCCTCACAGCGAGGGGTTTTTCGACAGGCCACCCCGCCCAGTTCCATGATCGCGTTGTTCCAGACCCGTGATTCGCCCTCGGGTATCAGTTCCCCGGCGGCCTCTTCGAACGCCACGTTGTCGTCCGGCACGTCGAACGCCCGATACAGCACACGCTTGACGTTCGTATCGACTACTGCATTGCCGTTGTTGAAGGCGAAACTCGCCACCGCGTTCGCCGTATAGGGTCCGACTCCCTGTAGCTCCTGAAGTTTCTCGGGATCGCTCGGAAACTCGCCGTCGGCTCCGCCGGTTTCACCGCCTTCGCTCTGACGGACCGACCTCTCCCTCTACTACTTGCCCGGCGGCCGTATGGAGATACTTCGCGCGATTGTTGTATCCCAACCGGTGATCGGTCCAAAAGCCCACTACCTCCGAACGATCCGCGTTCGCTAAGTCCTCGACGGCGGGCCAGCGCTCCAGAAACGCCTCCCACGCCTCTTCGACCCGCTCTAACTGGGTCTGCTGGCTCATCACCTCCGAGACGAGGATCGCGTAGGGATCGTCGGTCCGTCGCCACGGGAACTCCCGATGGCTCTCTTCGTACCACTCGATCAGCGACTCGCGTAGGTGATCGACATCCCCCGGCAGTGACTCCGCCCCACTCATTATCGAGTGTATCGCTCACGCGGATTTATGTTACCGGATCCCAGTCCATCCAGTCGAAGGGCTCACAACCACAGCCCTCCGATCGTGTTCGCCAGAAATCCTGTCTAACCAAAATTATAATAAAATATATGTTTGTTGAGTTATACTAATGGGTATGAACCAACAACGGGGCTTTCTCCTCCTCGCCGTCGCGCTGTCGGGCCTGCTCGGGCTGTACATTCTGCTGCCGTTTCTCGAATACGTGCTCGCGGCCGTTCTTCTGGCGTACGTTCTGCGGCCGCTCTACGTCCGTCTCGTTCCGCGGATCGGAGCACGGTTCTCAGCAGTTGTCTCGATCGTGTTCGGGTTCGCGGCGATCGTCCTTCCGTTCGTCTACGTGCTGTTCTCGCTCGTCCGCGACCTGAACGCCATCGCCATGGGGGAAAACGGCCTCGCGATCGGCGAGGTCGAAGCGACGATCGCGGCCTCGACCGGACGATCCGTCGATCTCGAACGCTGGATCCGCCTCGGAGCCGAGACCGGACTCGATACGGGTTTAGGCGGCGTTACCGAACTGTTTGGGGCGATGCTGAAGGCGTCCTTCGGGGTCGCTATAGTGATCTTTCTTCTGTACTACCTGCTCAAGGACGGGACGTGCTTCGTTGGCTGGCTGAAAGAGACGACGCCGCTTCCGCCGGACGTCACCGACCGACTCTACGGCCGGATCGACGCGACGACCTGGGCGGTGATCGTCGGCCACGTCTTCGTCGCGTTCGTCCAAGGACTCGCCGGCGGAATTGGGTTACTTATTGCGGGCGTTCCCAACCCCGTCTTCTGGACAGCCGTGATGATCCTTCTCGCGCTCTTACCGCTCATCGGCGCGTTTCTCGTCTGGGCTCCCGCCGGGCTCTATCTCCTACTCGTCGGCGCCCCGTACTCTGGACTATTTCTGCTCGGCTACGGCCTTCTAATAGTGAGCATGATCGATAACTATCTCCGACCGATCGTCATCGACTCGCGCGCCCGGCTCAACCCCGGCGTCGTCCTCGTCGGCGTCTTCGGCGGGATCTACGCGATCGGATTCGTCGGGCTGTTCGTCGGCCCGATCGCACTCGGCGTACTCGGCGCGACGCTCACGACGTTCAAAAACGACTACCACCGGCTGTAAACTGGATTCGGTTGCACCCCGACGCTCGTGAATGTCTTTGTCTCGCACAGAAAACGGACAACGTTGCGGTGATCCGTCCCGGTTTACGTGTCGCAGCGCTACAAAGGAATGATGTCAACTCTGACTGGCGAGACGCTCGACGGCGACGTTGCGCTCATTACCGGCGCTTCATCGGGAATCGGCGCGGCAACCGCGCGCGCACTCGCAGCGGAGGGTGCATCGGTCGCGCTCGCTGCCCGCCGCGAGGACCGCCTCCAGTCCCTCGCCGACCGCGCCACGGCCGCTGCCGCCGCTCGCCGAGCGGTGCCCCCCCGGCGATGGGACGGTCTACGAGGTCGCCGAATTCGTGGTGGAGGACGGGGTGTTCGAGCTCCGCATGGGGCCCGATGCGTATTGGGGATACGAGCCGGAGCAACACGTCTCATCCCTCGCGGACGGCATCGTGATCGAGCTCAGC
>JADFQH010000172.1:6289-6568 GCA_022561895.1 Methanobacteriota archaeon
ACGAGATCGAAAGCGAGGGCGGCGAGACGCTCGTCGTCCCGACCGACGCCACCGACGAGGATCAGATCTACGAGATGGTCGATACGACTGTCGAGGAACTGGGCGGTCTCGACGTTCTCGTAAACAATGCGGGCGTCATGCTGCTCGAACCCGTTGCGACCGCGAACCCCGACGACTGGCAGCGGATGCTCGATCTCAACGTCCAGGGGCTGATGGTCGCCTCTCAGGCCGCCCTCAACGAGATGGAAGAGCAGGGCGAAGGCGACATCGTCAACATTT
>JADFQH010000173.1 GCA_022561895.1 Methanobacteriota archaeon
CCTCCGATAGTTTCGAATCCGTCGTTCGAGGGATCCACGCCGACGTACTCAACACTGTTAGCAGCCCCACTCTGCCTGCCAGTCCTCCATCATCTCGATTTCGACCTCCTGCATCTCGATAACCCCTTTCGCGAGGTCGAGGACGCGATCGACCCGTCCATCCGCAAGGGCGTCCTCGGCCATCGTGTGGGTTGATCGCCGAGCTGTTTGTGCCGTTGACCATCCATTGGGCACACGGGTTCGGAGCGCTGCTGATCGTCGTCGGGTTCTATCGGTTCGCGACGGCGGAGTCCACGACCGGGCGCTGGTTCGACTTGGTGGTCCGCGATCACGGTGGCATTCGCCCGCGGGAACACTGGATGCACCCGCTCGATGATCGCATCCTCGAGCTGTGTTCGGCTTCGGATCTCGTCCCGACGCCCGCCGTCATCGCCTACAACATCGAGTACAGTAGGGAAGAGGTCAACCGACGATCGAGCGAACTCGAACGACATTCGCTCGTCGAACGGGTCGACCGCGGGAAATACCGGATTACGCGGTACGGCCAACAGTATCTCTCCGGATCATTGTAACGTTAGCCACCGCGTTCTTGCCGACGAAAGGCTCGTTCGCCGTCGAACGACATCTGATTTCGATTAACTCGTCTCCGTGGCAACGTTGGTCCATAACAGGGGGTTTTAGACGCGGGCCGTGTTGGGACCACGCATGGATGATGAGTTGCACGACCGAACCGTCAATCAGGACGTTCGGGAACTCGGCGCGCTCGTAGGGGAGACGATACACGATCAGGCCTCACGCGACGATTTCGAGACGGTCGAGACCCTCAGGACCGCCTCGATCGCCTACCGCGATGGCGAGGCGAACTCGAGACAGGGCTTACATCAGATCCTCAATCGACTGCGCCCCGACCGCGAGAGCATCGTAGCCCGGGGATTTACTACATATTTCGAACTGATTAACCTCGCCGAAGAGCGCGAACGGGTCCGAGCAATTCGCAGCGCCTCCCAAAAGCGTTCCTTGGACGACAGCCTCGAAGTCGCCGCCGAGGCGCTGGCGGAGGTCGACGAACGCACCGCACGGGGGATCCTCGATGACGTGCTCATCGAACCGACGTTTACGGCCCATCCAACCGAAGCTCGACGAAAGACGGTCAAATCCAAGCTACGGTCGGTCGCCCTTGACCTCGAAACGCTCGATGAGCGGACGCTTACCGATAAGGAGCGATCCCACGTCGATCGCGATATCGAAAGCGAGGTCGTCAGTCTCTGGCAGACTCCACAGGTCAGATACCGCCAACCCGAACCCACTGACGAAGCGATCAACGTCCAATGGTATCTCGAAAACACGATCTTCGACGTCGTTGGCGAGGTTTACAACGAGTTCGAGGGCGCTCTCGAAGATGCGGGCCACTCGATCGATGTTCCCAAACTCTTCGAGTTTCGATCGTGGGCCGGAAGCGATCGCGATGGCAACCCGTACGTCACACCCGAAGTCACGGCCGAAACCTTGGATCGACAGCGCTCGGTCGTTCTCGAACGCTACCGTGACGCGCTCAAACGTCTCTCGGGCGTTCTCAGTCAGGACGGCAGTCGAATCGATGTCGGGGAAGCCTTCGAAAAGGCGCTTTCTGCGGATCGCGAGCGCCTTCCGGAGGTCGCCCGTGCGGCAGAAGAGCGCTATCCCAGAGAGCCCTACCGCCAGAAGCTGAAACTGATGCGAGAACGGATCAACCGGATCGACGACGTTCGCCCCGGTGGGTACGAGGAGCCAACCGAATTTCGTAGCGATCTCGATATTATCGCCGAAAGCGCCGAGGAAAACGGCGGCGAGAGCATGGTTGCCGCTCACGTCGATCCGCTCCGGCGGCAGGTCGATACGTTCGGGTTCTCGCTTGCGAGTCTCGATCTGCGCGATCACCAGCAAAATCACACCGAGGCGGTCGCAGAAGCGCTCGCGCTCGAGGGGATCGAGTATCGCGAACTTTCGGAAGAACAACGCGTGACAACCCTCACCGAAGCCATCCTCCAAGCGGAGTCAGTGATCGATCCGACGGCGCTGTATCGCGACGAGGAGGCTGCTATTTCCGACATCGCTCGGACGGTCCTCGAACTCTTCGCGCGACTCGCGGACTGGCAGACGGAGTACGGCGACGACGCGATAGACACGTACGCCATCTCGATGACCGAGGAGCCGAGTCACGTCCTCGAAGTGCTCTTTTTGGCCGAGCAAGCGGGCGTGATCGCGCTGCCCGATCATTCGGGACTCGACATCGTTCCCCTGCTCGAAACGGAGTACGCCCTCTCGGATGCCCGCCGGATCATGGGAACGCTGTTCGAAAACGAGGCCTACAGCCAAGCGCTCGATGCGAGAGGGAACACCCAAGAGATCATGCTTGGCTACTCGGATTCGAACAAGGAAAACGGCTTTCTGGCCGCAAACTGGTCACTGTACGACAATCAGCGACGACTCGCCGAGATCACCGACGATTTCGACGTAACGATGCGCCTGTTCCACGGGCGCGGTGGCTCGATCTCCAGAGGGGGCGGGCCGATGAACGAGGCGCTGCTTGCGCTCCCGAACGAATCGGTTTCAGGACAGGTAAAATTCACCGAACAGGGCGAAGCGATCGCAGAGAAGTACGCAAACCCCCGCATCGCGGAGCGAAACATCGAGCAGATGGTAAACGCACAGGTTCGTGCGCGAAAGCGCTCGCTCGAGGAGTCCGAAGAGGCTCTCGAAGACGAGTGGATCGACGCGATGGAGATGATGGCGAGCGCCGCTCGCAAGGAGTATCGCGACCTCTTAGAGAGCGAGGGTTTCGTCAGGTATTTCGAGCAGGCGACACCCATTACGGTGATCGAAGAGCTAAACCTCGGCTCGCGACCTGCCTCCCGCAGTGGCGAGCGAACTGTCGAGGATCTCCGGGCGATCCCGTGGGTGTTCTCGTGGACTCAGTCGCGGTGTATCATCCCCGGCTGGTACGCGCTTGCGGCGGGGATCGATGCGTATCTGGACGGAGGTGGGACCGAAGGGACACTTCGCGAGATGTACGAGCAGTGGCCCTTCTTTAGAACCACCCTCGACAACGCCGCGCTCGCACTCGCGCGCACGGAGCCGGAGATCGCAGCCGAGTACGCCGGACTCGCGGAAACGTCGTTGCGTGAGACGTTCTTCCCGCGGATCGAATCCGAATACGAGCGAGCGGCCGAGTTAGTACTCGCGATCACCGGCCGGGAAACGCTCGTTCGACGCGACTGGCTCGAAGAGAGCCTCCGACGACGCAACCCGTACGTGGACCCGCTGAACCTGCTCCAGACGCACCTGTTGGGACAGACCCACCGTACCGATACCGAGGAGCGAACGCTTCGGCTCACGGTAAAGGGGATCGCCGCCGGGATGAAGAACACGGGTTGAGGATCCTGACCGATCAGAAGGTCAGGCGAAGCCCATCGAGCCACGGATCCTGAGCGTTCGTCATCCAGTCAACCAGTCCGACGGCCTGTCGAATCGTCACGAAGTTGTAGGTTCGGTTCCAGGGGAAGTCGATGTCGTAGTCCGCACTTCCGTTTCCGTGATAGACCGCCGGGAGTCCCTGATGCACGCTTTGAACCTCATCGAGAACCTGGTTGCGAACGCTCCTGAGACCGGCGTGATCGGCGCGCCACTTCTGTTCGTGGATCCGATCGAGCACCGCTTCTAGGGCCGCCTGCTGGTCACCGATCGCTTCGGAGAGAAACACGCGCGGCTCGCCGAAATCGTTCCCGACGAAAAAGACCAGCTCACCATCGAACTCGCCGTTTCGCTCCCGGAGCACCGACCGAATCCCACCGTGGTCCAGGTTGGACTGGTTGTTGTCGCGCATGTCGAGCGCCTGCGCAAGCAGCTGTCGATACCGTTCGTGAGGATTGCTCGCGTTCGGTTCGGGCGGGCTGTCCTCGGCGCAAGCGGGGTGTGCCTCGCCGATCCGTTCGCCATCGTAGGGAAGCTCATCACCCTCACTCGCGACCGGACCACCGGCGCTTGCAACACCCGAGACCCCCAACACCGACAGCCCAGCCGCAAGCGAGCCACTCGCGCGGAGAAGTCGGCGTCGATCGTCGTTCAACTCGTCGCTCTCGTCTACCCCGTCATCCATATACTCTCTATTACTGTGTGCTCCCTCTAAGTATTTGTGTGCCTAAATATCTATATTGATGTTACTATCTATGGTTGATCTACGATGACATGTATCGCGTTTTGATCCGGATCGTTCGTCGCCAATCCACGGATTTTTGCTCGTGGGACGCTTCGAGCGACCGTGAGCACGTGCGTCGAGGTCTATCCCGATCGTGAGGTCGTCGTCGAGTTCGATCCGGATCTCACGTTCGAGTGTGTCGAGGAGTGTACGTGGTGCTGTCACCACGGCGTTTTGCTCTATGCACGTGATTTCGAGGCGCTTGCCGCACACGCCGATCTCGCGGAGACGACCACCTCGTTTCGCGGCGAGGAGTTCGTCCGCCGGGAGAAAAAGGAGAGGGACGAACACGTCGGCGACGACGGCGCGGCCTGCTATTTCCTTCGTGAGGACGGGCTTTGTGCGCTGCATGCAGAGGACGACTGGAAACCCACCCGGTGTTCGATCTTCCCCCTCGCCGTCGAGAAATACGAGGGAGCGCTCCACGTCGATATCCGCGAGAGCGCCCACGAACACTGCGAGGGTCTCGATGTCAGTGACCGTCGGGTGATCGACAATCTCGATCGGTTTCTCCCCGAACGGCTCTGGGAGCTCGCCAATCCGAACAGCTACCGGGAAATTTGAATTCACCGTCCAAAAGCCAGAGACACGGCGAGGACCCCCACACCGGGCAATGTGACGGTCCCGCTACGTGGCTGACCCGCTGTCAGCACAGAAACATACGATTAGATTACATATAATTCTTACTATTCTGATATAATGTTTTATCTAACATGTGTTGTCCATCACGCTCGGTTATCGATCGCCCGGAAGGAGCTATCGAACCGCGCGTTTCCACTCGCGGAGCCCAAGGATCTCGCCGTTTGCCTCGGCGGGGGACAGTTCGGTCGCCCAGCGAAACATCGGAGCGATCTCCTCGGGATCGCGGCCAGCGGGGCCTGAAAGATCGGTCGCCACCCGTCCGGGATCGAGACAGCAGACCGGCTGATCCAGTTCGAGCGCAAACCCCCGCATAAGCGCTTCCGTCCCTGCTTTCGAGACGGCGTAGGCTCCGAGTCCGGGTTTCGGTTCGCGGGCAATCGTCCCAGTTGGAATCAGGATACGCGCCTCCTCGCTGAGGTGTGCAAGCGCCTCGGTGATCGTCACAAAAACGCCTCGACAGTTCGTCCGGAGGGTGTCGTCGAACGCCGCGTACGACTCACGTTCGAGCGGGGTCTCGCCGGGCGTACCGTGATAAACCGCGGCGTTCGGTACTAACACGTCGATCTCGCCGCTCTCGCGCGCGGCGGTCTCCATCAGTCGCTCGACATCGTACTCGTCGCGCACGTCCGCGCGCAGTCCGATCCCACCGATTTCGTCCCCGAGCTCTTCGATTACTTCGGCGTCGCGCGCACAGCAGACGACCGTCGCGCCTGCCTCCGCGAACTCACGGGCAACAGCCTGTCCGATCCCACGACTCGCGCCCGTCACAACCGCCGTTGTTCCGTTCATGTCGAGGGTAGGAACCCCGGTCGAATAATCCTGTACTATCCGGCCGCAACTGTCCCTGTGTACTCGCCGTTGTAGGCTTGCGATCCGGATGTGGGCGCACAGTGAATACGACACCGCCCGGTCACCCGGATTTATGCCGCCGTCGTCCGGACTATCGGTATGGAGTTGGGCGAGCAGTCAGTCGTCGTGATCGGGAGCGGGTTCGGTGGACTTTCAACGGCGTGTTATCTGGCCAACGCCGGGGCCGACGTGTGCGTCGTCGAGAAAAACGAGTCGCTCGGCGGCCGTGCTTCCCAACTGGAATCCGACGGCTTTCGATTCGATATGGGGCCGTCGTGGTATCTCATGCCCGATGTCTTTGCGCAGTTTTTCGCCGACTTCGGGCGCTCGCCCGAGGAGTATTACGGGACCGAACAGCTCGACCCTCACTACCGGATCTTCTTCAAAGACGGGGACGAACTCGACGTCTCCCCCGACATTGAGGAGACGAAGAAAACCTTCGAGGAGTACGAGCAGGGTGCGGGTGAGGCTCTCGAAGCGTACCTCGAAAAGAGCGAACTGAACTACGAGGTCGGAATGGAACATTTCGTCTACAAAGACCGCCCCCGGTTTCGTGACTGGGCGGACTTCGACGTGCTGAAAAATGCCCGCGGACTTTCACTCGTCGGCTCGATGCAGGATCACGTCGAGGAGTACTTCGAGCACCCGAAGCTCCAGCAGATCATGCAGTACACACTCGTCTTTCTCGGCGGGTCGCCGAACAACACGCCCGCGCTCTACAACCTGATGAGCCACGTCGATTTCAACCTCGGCGTCCACTACCCCGAAGGGGGACTTGGCGGCGTCGTCGACGGAATCGCGGAACTAGGAACCGAACTCGGCGTCACCTATCACACGAA
>JADFQH010000174.1 GCA_022561895.1 Methanobacteriota archaeon
TTCGCGGTGATCTTCGTCCCGCTCGTGATCGTCATCGCCCTCCTTACCGCGGCGGCGTGGTTCTCGCTTGGACTCCCCCTCTCGGGAGCGATTCTGATCGGTGTCTCAGTGTTAGTGATCTCGTGTCCGTGCTCTCTGGGGATCGCAACCCCGCTCGCACTCGCCTCGGGGACCCACGAGGCCTCAGAACAGCGAATCCTCTTACTGAACTCGAACATCTTAGAACGGATCACCGACTCGGAGGTGATCGTCTTCGACAAAACTGGCACGCTCACCACAGGCGAAATGAGCGTCGAGCGGACGATTCCCGCAGAGGGTGAGAAAAAGGAGGACGTGCTCGCCTACGCCGCAGCCGTCGAGGGCCGCTCGAGCCATCCCGTCGGCGAGGCGATTGCTGAAGTAGCTGGCGAGGTCGGACTCGCGGTCAGCGACTTCGAGCGCGGACCGCGCGGAGTCTCGGCGACCGTCGAGGGCCATCGAGTGACCGTCGGCCATCCGAGCGTCTTCGAGACGGAGTGGGAGGTCCCCGCGTCCGTTTCCGAGGCGATCGAGGGGGCCTTCTCGGCGGACACTCATCCAACCGTGGTCGGCTGGGACGGCGTGGCTCGGGGAGTAATCACGATCCGGGACACACCAAGAGAGGGCTGGAAGAGCGTCGTCTCGGAGCTCGCGAGCGAGGGTCGAACAATCGTCGTGCTGACGGGCGACGACGAGCGCATGGCGAAGCGATTTTCCGAACATTCCGAGGTGGACGACGTTTTTGCGGGCGTGCGCCCCGAGTCCAAGGAGGCGATCATTGGCCGACTGCGTGCGGAGGGGACGACGACGATGATCGGCGACGGGACGAACGACGCACCCGCCCTCGCCAGTGCGGATCTCGGGATCGCCATGTCGAGTGGAACTGAGATCGCGATGGACGCCGCCGACGCGGTCGTGATCGATAACGACCTTTCTGCGATCCCCGAGATCTTCGAGATCGCGCGTTCGACCAAAAAGCGAATCCGCCAGAACCTCGGCTGGGCGATCGGCTACAACCTCATCGCGATCCCGCTTGCGGTGCTTGGCTACATCAACCCGCTGATCGCCGCGGTGATCATGGCGATCAGCAGTTTGATCGTCGTCGCGAACTCCGGGCGGCGATCGTTGCCGTGGTTCGAGAGCGATGGAGAGGCGGATGCCAGTGTGGGAAGTTCGCCATCTCGGGCGTAACGTCTCTCAGGTCGTATCGGGCGAGACACCCGTAGGGCGGTTGATCTCTTTTCGGAACTCTGCAATAGCGCGCTCACGTTCGTCGTTCACCTCGCGCATTTCACGTGGATGGTCGTGGTAGTACGCGAGGTCGTGATAAACATCAGACACGTCGAGATCGTACCGGTCGGCGATCCCTTCGGGATCTTCGCCCCGTTTTTCTATGAGGGCGTACAGTTGGCGAACGCTGATTCGTCGGCCGCGGATATGTGGTTCGCTCATGCGGTCACGAGCGATCCGCCGTGTATCACGTTCGGCCATAGCTACCCTATCGATGCCCAACTGCAAAAGCATACTGTACGTCTCGTTTCGAGTGAGACTGGTAACAATCGCGGTCCATTTGAGAAGGGGGTATTCCGCTCCTTCTCAGCGCCGAGCCCCGCTTACTCGCCCGTCTCGATCGGCGCGCGGATCATGCTGCCCCATTCGGTCCACGAGCCGTCGTAGTTCTGAACCGAGTTATATCCCAACAACTCGTGGAGCGTAAACCACGTAATCGAGGAACGTTCGCCGATCCGGCAGTACGCAATGACGTTCTCGTCGTCGGTTACACCTTGGTCATCATAGAAGTCCTGTAGCTCCTCGCGGGTTTTGAACGTCCCGTCGTCGTTGACGTTGTTGCTCCACGGAATGGACTGTGCACCGGGGATGTGACCCGCACGGCGGGCGGTTTCCTCGCTTCCCTCGGGTGCGATAATCTCCCCGCGGAACTCCTCGGGCGAGCGGACATCGACGAGCGGGAGACCCCCCTCGGAGGCCTCCTCGACGTTCTGTCGGTAGGTCCGAATGTCCTCGTCGGGACCGCTTGCAGTGTAGGTCCGTTCGGGGAAATCCGGCTCGTCTGTCGTCGTCTCGTAGTCGTTGTCGAGCCAGTACTTTCGTCCACCATCGAGCAGGTAGACCTCCTCGTGGCCGTAGTACTTGAACTGCCAGTAGGTGTAAGCCGCCCACTGGTTCCACTCGTCGCCATACAGAACTACCGTGGAATCCTCGGTGATCCCGCGCGAACCCATCAGCTCCTCGAACTGGTCTTTCTTCAGGAGATCCCGTTCGTGGGGGTCCTGAAGCTCGTCGGTCCATCGAAAGCCGATGGCGTTCGGGATGTGGCCCTGGGCATAGGACTCGTCGTATTCGATGTCGGCCTCGACGAGTCGGTATTCGGGATCGTCGTTCCCGAACGCCTCTAAATTCTCTTCCACCCAATCGGCAGTGACGAGTGCGTCTTTGGCGTAGTCAGTCATGCACGTGGGGATAGAACTCCCACCCTATCAGTCCTTGTGGCGGTGGCGGAATACGGGGGTTCCCGCAAAAAGAAGAACTTTTTGCCGCTACTGGCACTCGTCGGCTGCCTCGACCGCCCGCACGGCGGCGACGTTTTCGGCCACGTCGTGCACCCGGACGATATTCGCGCCGCGCTCGGCCGCAAGGGTTGTGCCGGCAATCGTTGCCGCCGTTCGGTTTTCTGACTCTCGATCGACCCGGTCGAACATCGATTTCTGGGAGTGACCAATTAATACGGGACAGGAAAGGGCATGAAGTTCGCCCACTCGACCGAGGATCTCGAAGCTTTCAGTCGAACGCTTCCCGAACCCGAGTCCAGGATCGACGATTATGTTCTCCCGATCGAGTCCGGCTTTCTCGGCAAGAAGGACTCGTTCTGCGAGATCCGCGATCACGTCTTCGACAACGTCGTCGTACTCGATCTCTCGATCGGGGTCGACCGGCGTATCGAGGCTGTGCATTGCGACGAGTGGCGCATCGTACTCGGCGGCGACGAAGCGGGTTTCTGGGTCTTCCAAACCCGAAACGTCGTTTACGATGTCCGCACCAGCTTCGAGTGCGGCGCGCGCGACCGCGCCCTTCCGGGTGTCGACCGAAATCAGTGCATCGAGATCACGGATCTGCTCGATCACCGGCACGACGCGATCGATTTCCTCCTCGATGGGCACGGGATCTGCACCCGGCCGAGTGCTCTCTCCACCGACATCGATGATGTCCGCACCCTCCTCGACCATCCGCTGTGCTCGGACAATCGCGTCCTCGGTCGCCTCATAGCGCCCGCCGTCGTGGAAGCTATCGGGTGTCACATTTAAAATTCCCATCACCGCAGTACGCTCCTCCCACGGATAGCCATGAGTCGTCGGTTCAACACCGATATCGAGCGCCTCACGGACGTTTCGGGCGACGTCGGGAAGTCCGTACGGCTGGCCTTCTAGCTTCTCACACAGGCGTTTGAACTGCGAAAGCGTCCCCATCAGAACGGTATCAATGTTCTCGTCGTCCTGATCGTTGAGTCCCGACAGCGCACATTCGCCGCCGAGCGAGAGCATCTCCTCCTTTAGATACTGGGCCTGTCGGCGCTGAACGCGGGTTTTGAGTACGCGGTGGACGGCTTTCCCGCGCATCCGCCAGACGCCCGCGTCGGTGACGTGCGTGCCTTCGAGGACCTCACGAGCGTCATCGAGATCACGTACCCGCTTTTCGATCTCCGTCCGCGTAAAACGGGTACGGGCCTCGGCGACGGTAAAGAGCGACCCGGTGACGAGCACGCAGTCGTTCGGTCCCGCCTCTTTCAGGGCACGAGAAAGTGCGCCCGAGACGGCTCCACGCGTTTTTACGTCCGAAACCCCGCGGTTTTCGAAGACCCGTGCGAGCACCTCGCGATCCGCCGCTCGATCGAGATCCGGCTGGGTGCAGACGACGTGATCGAGGTCGGGAAGCGCTTCGGCCATTCCGCGGTGATCCTTCTCGTGCATTGCGCCGATCACGAGGTGGAGGTCGTCGTACTCAAATCCCGAAAGCGTTTCCGCGAGCGCCTCGCAGGCTCCGGGGTTGTGTGCACCATCGAGGATGGTAAGGGGTTCCTCGCCCATCACCTCGAAGCGACCCGGCCAGTGGGCGTTTCGCAGGCCTCGCGCCAGCTCCGTCTCCGAAACCGACGCTACTTGTCGAGCGAGTGTCGCAGCGATCCCCGCGTTCCGTGCTTGATACTCGCCCAACAGCGGGATTCGTGTTTCGGTTTCCCAGTCGGGACCCGATAGTGAGACCCCCGCTTCAGTATGGTTCGTCGGGCCGTCGTATGAGACGCTGACATCCCCCTCAGGGCCGACGGTCAGCACGTCGCCCGCCTGCTGTCTGATAGCCGAAAGCGCCTCACCCTCTGTGGCTGTCACGAGCGGGATCTGAGAAGACGCGACGTGGGCCTTATCGCGGGCGATCTCCTCGACAGTATCCCCCAGAATTCCGGTGTGTTCGAGCGTGACGCTGGTGACCGCGCTCGCGACCGGATCGACCACGCTGGTGGCGTCATAGCGCCCGCCGATCCCGACCTCTAATACTGCTACGTCCACGTCACGACGACCGAACTCCCAGAGCGCCATCGTGGTCATCACCTCGAAAAACGTGGGGGCGTTGCCCTCGGCGGCTCGTTCGACCACATGGGGTTTGATCCGATCGACGAACGCCGAGAGCGCTCGTTTCGTGATCGGGCGACCGTCGACCTGCACGCGCTCGCGCACGTCATCGAAATGCGGCGAGGTATACAGTCCAACGGAGAGACCCGACTCGCGAAGGATCGACTCGGTCATCCTCGCCGTGCTCCCCTTGCCGTTCGAGCCAGCGATCTGGACGTACTCGACACCTTCGTGCGGGTCGTCGAGGTGGCTCAGGAGATCTGCCGTCGACTCCGTGCCGGGCTTCGGACGGAAGCGCCGCAGATCGAAGAGAAAGTTCGCGGCGTCGTGGAACTTCATGTAGAAAGGAAAAACGGGGTGTGCTTAGGGCTGTCGAAGAACGCTATTCCAGCGACTCGCCGGGCCGAACCGTCCCCCGCTCGATCACCTCCGAGTTCGCGCCATAGGCGCGTGCGTTCTCGATGTAGCGCTCGGCAGCGGCCGTAAAGTCGGTATCCGTGAGTTCCTTGACCGGCTCCGCGGGCGCGCCAGCGACCAGCGTTCGGGCTGGTACGGTGGTTCCCCCGGTGACAGTGCTGTTTGCCGCGACGATCGCCTCTTCTCCAACAGTTGCCCCATCGAGGACGATCGCACCCATTCCCACCATGCTTCGCTCCTCGGTTTCGGCGGCATGGACGATCGCGTTGTGGCCGACGGTCGTATGAGAACCGATTTCGGTTCCCTCGTGAAGCGTCGCGTTGTCCTGTACGTTTGCACCCTCGGACAAGGTAATTGTACCGTGATCGCCCCGCAGCACCGCACCGGGCCAGACGCTCGCCTCGTTTTCGAGTACGACGTCGCCGATCACGACCGCGCTCTCATCAACGTAGGCCGACTCGGCGATTTCTGGTGCTGTGCCGTCGAAGGATCTGATCATGCGTAGAAATAAGACACTCCCATGTCGATAAGGGTGTTGTCAGTATCCGCCACAAAATATTTAATGCAGTATGTGAAGAATTGTATTATATGAGAACCTTATCAAGGAGAAAAATAATCAAATCAATAGGAGCAGGATCCACAGCTGTGTGGTTTGCTCTTCCGGTATCAGGAAACGTAGAATCTCAGAAGCGAATCGTGACCCAGCGGCAACGGGGTGGAGTGTATGAAACACAAAAAGTACCTCGTCGCTGGTACGAACACGAGAAGGAAGTCGACAGAGCCTACACTGAGCTTCAGGGGTCCTTAAAACATGAAAACACGATCGATTCAACAGCTGTTGAAATAACAGAACGGAAAATTGCAGGTATGCGAGTGTCGAGTCCTGTTGCTAAGGTCAAGTCAGATAAAGGAGATAACAAAGACCAGCCTGCGGGTGACGTTCAAATTCCCGAAGAAATCGGAGGGATCCCAATCAATGTAAGGGAGGCCCCAGAAGAAAAAGGCCTAACGAATTGTTATAATGCCGCCACTTTCGATCCAGTTCCTGGAGGAGTGTGGATGGAGGGGACGGGAACTGATCCGTTGGGGACAACAGGATGCACGGTTGAAAGAGATGGGATACAGTTTATGTGGACAGCGGCCCATCTTTTCATGGATAACAGCCGATGTGGATGGGCTGGTAGAGAAGCGGACCAGTGGAACGGGGAGCTTGGAATGCGTTCAGCCGGTAACTACAGGGAAGATTGGGCAGTTGTTGCACCGGCGGCAGGAATCAACCTCTCTACTAGCATTTGGAACAGTGACGAGGACAGTCCGTTTGGCGTCCGGAGCTATCTAACATACGATGGATTAGGATACTGGATGAGTAACGGTATTATCGTCCACAAACAGGGTCGAACAACGGGATCGCTGACAGGGGAAATAACAGAACGAAGAGCAGATGACACCGTAAGCTGTGTCAACACAGGTGGGAGTGGTGT
>JADFQH010000175.1:0-652 GCA_022561895.1 Methanobacteriota archaeon
CGTCGAGTACGAGGGTTTAGAGACCGTTCTCAACCGGGCGCGGCCGGCCGCGGACGGCGATATCATCGTCCCCCACACGGAGCAGGTGGTTCTCGGAACGACGAGCGTCGATGTCGAGGATCCCGACGATTTTTCGAAGGACGACGCCGAGATCGACCGGATGTTCGAGGAGTGCGGAGCCATGCTCTCGGGGCTCGATCCCGAACGGGTGGATCGAGTGTATTGGGGTGTGCGCCCGCTGTACAGCGCGGACCGAGAGAAGCACGAGGGGAGGGGAATCTCGCGGGGGTTCTACCTACTGGATCACGCCGAACGCGACAGCGTCGAGGGATTTACCAGTATCGTCGGCGGGAAGCTCACAACGTACAGAAAAATGGCAGAAGCCGTGAGCGATCACGTCACCGAGCGCCTCGGAGTGGAACGCGAGTGTCGAACCGACGACGTACCCCTGATTGGTCACGACGAGTCGGGAAGAGTCGACGAGTTGATAGCGGCGTTCGAGGCGGAGAATCCGGCAGATTCGGACGTATACTATCGGTTATAAGCCTGTGAAGGGATTCGCCGGAACGCGCTGGCGAATCCCTTCAGATAGTTATAGCCGATATACCAACGGACAGAACGGTTGATACATTCGCCGGCGAATGTATCAACC
>JADFQH010000175.1:662-6477 GCA_022561895.1 Methanobacteriota archaeon
AAGCCTCTGTCCGTTGGTATAGTACAATTGCCCGGTAGCCCAATTCTCTTGTCGCCAAGGCGAGAACCGAGGGACGATGGACGACCGAAACCGCCAGTGGATTCTACGGAACCGACCCGAGGGAAAGCCGGCCGAGGAGGACTTCGAACTCGAAGAGAGCGAGATACCCGAACCGGAAGCGAACGAGGTGCTCGTGCGAACGCGCTATCTCTCGGTCGATCCGTACATGCGTGGGCGGATGCGCGAGGGTGAGTCGTACGCCGAGTCGTGGGAGGTCGGCGAGGTGATGCAGGCGGGCGTCGTCGGCGAGGTCGAGCAGTCAAGTCATGCCGATTTCGAGGAAGGCGACATCGTCACCGGCAACCTGCGGTGGGCGGAGTATTCGGTGGCGCTCGGGAGCGAACTTTCACTTGTGGATCCCGACCTCGCACCGATCTCGACCGCAGTCGGCGTCCTTGGAATGCCCGGTCGAACCGCCTACTTCGGCACGCTCGACGTCGCCGAGCCAAAGCCGGGCGACACGATGGTCGTCTCCGGAGCGGCGGGCGCGGTCGGCTCGGTCGTCGGCCAGATCGCCCGACTAGCGGGCGCTCGCGTCGTCGGAATCGCCGGCTCCGATCGAAAATGCGAGTGGCTCACCGACGACCTCGGATTCGACGGCGCGGTGAACTACAAAGAGGAGAACGTCCGCGAAGCACTCGATTCGGCGTGTCCCGATGGGATCGACGCCTACTTCGACAATGTGGGTGGCGAGATCACCGATGCGGTCTTTGCCAACCTGAACAGGGATGCACGAGTCGCGGTTTGCGGGCAGATTTCGCTGTACAACGCGACCGAGCGTCCGACCGGGCCTCGGAAGCTGATGACGCTGATCGAGAAGACCGCCCGTATCGAGGGCTTTCTGGTGTTCGATTACGTCGCGCGGTTCGAGGAGGCGACGAAGCGGCTGGGTGGGTGGGTAAGCGAGGGCGAGATCCAGTACGAGGAAACGGTTACGGAGGGGTTCGAGAACGTTCCGGCGGCGTTCATCGGCCTGTTCGAGGGTGAGAACATCGGCAAACAGGTGGTGAACGTCGAGTAAGGAGTCCGTACTGTCGTCAAATCAACCGTGCACTTGTAACTGCAGGCAGTACATTGAGGCATCGCTCCGTACTGAGTGATACAGGGATGGGGAGATGGAGTGGGTAACGGAGGCGGCGACAGCAACGACAGTCGGGCGGGTCGTCGTTCTGGTGATGCTACTCGTCACGGGTGGGGTGCTCGCGCGCGCCGTTTCGCTACGAGCGCACTACGACCAGCTCGACGAGCGGCTGTTTCTGGGCGTGCCGTGGGGAACGCTGCTCGCTGCGAGTACGATCCTTGCGGTCTACCTGTTCGTCCAGAGCGGACTCTCTAGCTGGCAGGAGCCGGTGACGATCCCCTACGTCGCACGCAGCTACTTCGATCCGTTCGGGATGGTCGTCGGGCCGTTCGCCCACCAGGATCCGGGCCATCTCATCGGGAATCTCACCGCGTTGCTCGTCGTCGGCCCGATCGCGGAGTACATCTACGGCCATCATGAGGGCTCGCGGTTCGGGCCGGTCGGTCGCGTTTCGCTGTTCGTGGGCGCGCTGTTCGCCGTCGGACTGGCGACGAGCCTGTTCTCGTGGACGAATTTGATCGGTTTTTCGGGAGTGACGTTCGCGCTCGCGGGGTTCGTCCTCGTTCGCTACCCCATCCTCTCGGTGCTCGCCGTCGTGTTTCGAGAGCTGGTCAGCGAGATCGTTCGCGCGATAGAGGATCCGATCCTCACGCCGAGTGAGGTGGGAGCCACCGCCCAATGGTTCGATATTGCGATTCAGGGCCATGCCTTCGGCTTTCTTCTCGGTGTGCTCTGTGGGATCGCCCTGCTTCGCCGCCGCAACGAACAGTCAGCCTCGTTCGAGCGTCTCTGGCTGGGCGCACTGTTGGTGATAAGCTCGAAGTCGCTGTGGGCGTGGTGGGTCCCCGGTATCGACGGCGCGGTCGTCTATCCGGGTCTCGGCATCGGACTCGTCCTTGCAAGCTCGCTCCTCATCGCCTGCGCGGTTTACACGGGTGAAGAACGGCTTCTCGGAAGGTGGACGTGGTCGGAGATAGCGACGGCGACCCTCGTAGCGGTGCTCCTTTTCGCGGCCGTCCTCGCCGTGCCAGCTCATCTCACGGCCGTCGACGGCGGGGAACGAAACGAGAGCGTACAGGTCGACGAATACACCGTTAGCTACGAGGAAGAGCCAGCGGTCAGAACCACGCAGGCGGGCGAGGTTCCGAACGTCTTTGCGAGCGAGTCATCGGATGAGGGCGGCGTCGTGGTCGTCAACGACGAGCGGGAGTTCTGGACGATCGCCGCCACCGAAGACGAGCTCGAAGCGACCGGCGAGGCGACGGTTCGAGTCGGTGGAGTCGGATGGGTCGAGACGATCGATGTCGAGCGCAACGGGTGGGAAACCGGCGGTGAAACGGTGTACACGATTCACATTACGGCGACCGATCGCCCGCCAGAACAGGTGTACGCATCCGATTCCGCGAAGGCCGATGCCGTGGTGGATAGCCGCGAGATCATAATCGAATCCGGTGAACACTCGTTCGTCCTCGTCGTCGAAGACGAAAACGGAGGGAGTGAGCGAGTTTCGGTTCCCGAAGAGGGTGGATCGGTGAGCGCGAGCGGAGTTGAAATCCACCACGAGGACGATCGGCTGATCGCGAGCGATGGGGGGAACCAAACCGTGATCGCGACGCAAGAGGAGTACGATTAGCGATCGGGAAGGGCTTCGCCCGCGTTCTCGCGCCCCCACGCGAGGGCGTTTTTGATGAAGGTTTTGTGCGCTCTGCGCAGGCGCTCGGAGACGGCCTGATGGGAGATGTCGAACTCCGCTGCTAACCCCTCGATATCGATCTCCCGAGGGATCTCGTAGTAGCCCCGGTCGAGCGCGGTGACGAGGGTAGTGTACTGCTCTTCGGTGAGACCGAATCGTCCGTGGCGCGTCTCGTCCATCTCGTAGATCGCCCGGATCGAGACCTCGAACTCGGAGTGTGAAAAGAAGTCGTGGGTCGCAGAGAGCGAGTCACGGTCGGGAAACAGGACGCGAAAGATCCAGCCATCGCTCGATCCACGGGCGTTGAGCACCGTCGCGTGATCCTCGGTAAGGATGCGAACTAATACTCGAGTCCGATAGACCCAGTCCATCCGGAGGAGATACTCGCCGTCGTACTCGTCCAGTAACTCGACGTCCGCGACCGTCGAATCCTCCGCAAGCGCCGCCTCCAACCCCGGAAGATCCCCGGTCATCGCCCAGAGATACGGGATCGTGATCGACTGGTCGTGTGCAACCACCCGCACGAGTTCGAACGTCGCGTCCGGCACGACAGAAAGCGTTTCTCCGAGCGCGAACCGCTGAGTAGGAACCTCGACTTCCGCGATCGTACCCATTACCGTCCCATCGACACCAACGTACATATACTGTCGGTCACGAGTTCTGTGATGCGAGTTAACAAACGTAGGCAGAAGGGTATTAACAACGTGTACACAATCATCAGATGATCGAACTATGTGGCCATGGGAACACGTCATCGTCGGCTACGTTGCCTACTCGCTGTTCAGCCATCTCGTTTATCGGGAGTCGCCAAGCGGGGCGTCAGCCGTTGCAGTCGTGTTCGCCTCGTTGCTCCCGGATCTGATCGACAAACCGCTGGCGTGGCAGTTCGGCGTCTTTCCCGGTGGCTATGCCATCGGTCACTCCATCTTCTTCGCCGTGCCGCTTTCGATCTTCGTGGGGGTACTCGCCCATCACTGGGGTAGAACGCAGGTCGGGCTCGCCTTCGCCATCGGCTATCTGCTCCACCTGCCGAGCGATCTGCTCCCCCCGTACGTCGAAACGGGGGAGATCCCGTTCGAACGGATCCTCTGGCCGATCGAGCAGGCAGAGAGCCCCGATCACGGCGGGCTGATCGACGGCTTTTTCAACAACTTCCTGCCCTACGTAACCCAGCTAGGGAGCATGGAGCTGACGCCGTATCTCTACATGCAGTTCGCGCTCGCGGGCTTTGCGTTCCTGCTCTGGATCTATGACGGGATGCCGATCCTTCGAGAGCTCGTCCTCGGAACCTACCGGCGAGTGGGAAGCCCGAGCGGTCGTAGCTGACACGAGAAACGAACACGAATCGTGAGTTCGACACGGTAGATCGAAGGAAACGGACGGCGATAGGGTGTGAATCGCACACACGATAAACCGGTGTTTCAGCCCGTTTAAGAGGGTTATGGATGGGCTAAAACTCGTTTTGGACCGGAATAGCAAAAAGTATGTAGACCCTATGTCGCTCCAATGGATCGGAAACCAAACCGTCGACACTTCCTCACAGCAGTAGGTGCCGGTACGTTCGCCCTTGCGGGTTGTACAGACTCCCTCGGCGACCTGACTGGCTCCGGAAACGGTGAAGACGGTGATGAGGGTGGTAATGGGGATGAAGGCCTACTCAATGGCGACGACGAACAGCAGGCGACGCCGCCCGCGATCGACAGCGGCGAACTGGTCAGCGATTTCGAGGAGGATTTTGACGAATGGTTCGCGCTCGACGGCGAGCTCGCGGCTGACGAAGAGCAGGCACTCACCGGCGGTCAGTCGATGCGGATCGACGGCGAGGGCGCGTCGGCCAGTATCGGACGAGCGTTTCCAGATGGACTCGACATTGAGGGCCATCACCTCTCGCTTGCGCTTCGGGTCGACAACCCTCGTCCCGCACGGGTGACTGTCCGGCTGTTCGCACCGGGGCAAGCAGATCAGCTCTGGAGCACTCGTACAGTCCTCAGCCCCTACGAGGGCTGGCTCCGAATGGACGTCGGCTACAGCGGCCAACGCGGCGAGCCGTTTCTCGATGATATCCAGGAGATCCAGATCACGCTCGACGATCCGAACGCCGAAGAAAGCGACGCTGAAGAGGACGACGGTGCCGATGCAGCCGAAGAAGAAGCGGAGGCCGACGACGAGGACGCTGGCGACGGGATCACGTTCTTTGTCGATGATCTTCGGATGACGCCCGCGGCCGATCAGGGCTACGTCATGCTCACGTTCGACGACAACGTCTTGAGTCAGTACGAAAACGCATTTCCGATGTTCGAGGAACGCGATATGCAGGGAGTAGCCGCGGTGATTCCGCCAACACTCAACCGGCCCGAACGGCTCTCGATCGATCAGCTGAGAGAGATGCGCGATGCTGGTTGGGATATTTCCGCTCACGCCGAACGCAGCGATGGACTTGGCGATATGGACCCCGAAGAGGCCCGCGAGGCACTACAGTCCGATCACGAGTATCTCGACAATCGCGGGTTCGCCGAGGGTGCACGTTCGCACTTCGTCCCGTACCACAACGTCAATGAGGAGGTCGTCGAGATCACTCGCGAGTACTACGATCTGAACTCCTACTTCGGCGGGACGCCGAACGCAGTGCCGTTTACCGATCCGATGCACCTCTCGCGGGTCGACATGCACGATATCGAGGGCTTTACGTCGATGATCGATATGGCCGCAGAGCACAACCAGCTCGCGATCGGACTCGCCCACGGGGTCGTTCCCGAGGACGAGGTCGGTGACGACCCACTCGCGGACATGACGACCGAGCAACTAGAAGAACTGCTCGATTACATCGAAGAGAGCGACGTCCAGCTCGTCACCGCCTCGGATCTGCTCGATTCGGATCCGGACGATCTGTAAGCCTCGAACGGCGTTCGACCGTTTTCGACGATCTGACGATCTCCGTTTTTCATTAAAAAGAGTCCAACAAGAGCGCCCGAACGGAATCT
>JADFQH010000176.1 GCA_022561895.1 Methanobacteriota archaeon
CGAGCCGATGATCGCGATCCGCCACCAGCCGAGCAGCTTGCGCCAGTGCACGACGCGCAGCCTCGCGAGGCCCATGATCAGGATCGGCAGCTCGAACACGAGGCCGAGCAACACGATCAAGCGGATCGTGAGGTCCATGTAGCTGCTGATCGTCGGGCTCGGCGTCGCGAAGCTGCTTCCGAACTCGAACAGGAAGGCATACGCGGCCGGCAGCACCACGTAGTACGCGAACGCGATCCCGAGGACGAACGAGAGCGACTCGTCTCCTCACTCTAACCGAGAACCCTGTTGCCTTCCGTACGTCCGCAGCCGGATCGGAACCTCTCGGCTGATGGCCGAACGCTTAACCTAACCGAGCCAGTACCACCGCCATGAACCACGTGAAGATTCCGCAGGACCGCGTCGGCGCGCTCATCGGCGCAGGCGGCGAAACCCTCCGCGAGATCGAATCGCGTGCGGAGGTCCGTCTCGATGTCGATTCGGAGAACGGCGCGGTGAAAGTCGAAAGCGTCGGCGATCCCGTTACTGGATTGAAGGGTCCCGAGATCGTCAGGGCGATCGGTCGGGGGTTCCCACCCGAGGACGCTCTTGCCCTGCTCGAAGACGACGTAATGCTCTTCGATCTGATCGACATCGACGCCGCCGCCCGAAACAAGAAGGACCTCCAGCGAAAGAAAGGCAGATTGATCGGCGAGGGCGGGCGCACCCGCCAGATCATGGAGGAGCTTTCGGGTGCGAGCGTCGTCATCTACGGCTCGACGATGGGAGTCATCGGTAGACCCGAACAGGTTTCGATGGTCCGGGAAGCAGCGGAGATGCTCTTAGAGGGTGCGCCCCACGGCGCGGCCTACTCGTTTCTCGAACGCAAACACAACGAACAGAAACGCGACGAACTCAGCTACCACCGCTTTTCCGGCGGCGAATCCGCCTGAGAAGGTATATAAATTGCCGTGAGATAAGATAGCACAACGGGGTGTAAAAGAAGCTGCTACGGATTCGTCCGATCGCTTTCAGTGGCTTTTTATAGAAGGCCAAACAATCGTTCTCTTGATTATGGCTCAGCAGATGGGTAACCAGCCCCTCATCGTACTCTCGGACGACAGCCAGCGCACGTCCGGGCGGGACGCACAGTCGATGAACATCACGGCCGGGAAAGCAGTTGCGGAGTCCGTTCGGACGACGCTCGGTCCGAAAGGGATGGACAAGATGCTCGTCGATTCCTCGGGTGGGGTCGTCGTCACGAACGACGGCGTCACGATCTTAAAAGAGATGGACATCGAGCATCCCGCCGCGAACATGATCGTCGAGGTCGCCCAGACCCAGGAGGACGAAGTGGGCGACGGAACCACCTCGGCGGTCGTCGTTGCGGGCGAACTCCTGAAACAGGCCGAAGAACTCCTCGATCAGGACATCCACGCGACGACGCTCGCACAGGGCTACCGACAGGCCGCAGAGCACGCAAAGGAGGTTTTAGACGAGATCGCGATCGAGGTCGACGCCGACGATACGGAAGTGCTGACCCAGATCGCCGCAACCGCGATGACGGGCAAGGGTGCCGAAAACGCCCGCGACGTGCTCGCCGAACTCGTCGTCGACGCCGTCCAGTCGGTGGCCGACGAGGACGAGATCGATACCGAGAACGTGAAAGTCGAGAAGGTCGTCGGCGGCGCAACAACCGAGTCGGAACTCATCGAGGGCGTCATCGTGGACAAGGAGCGCGTTCACGACAACATGCCCTACTTCGCGGAGGACGCGAACATCGCGCTGCTGGATGGCGCACTCGAGGTCAAGGAGACGGAGATCGACGCCGAGGTCAACGTCACCGATCCCGACCAGCTCCAGCAGTTCCTCGACCAAGAGGAGTCCCAGCTCGAAGAGATGGTCGAACAGATCAAGTCAGTCGGCGCGGACGTGGTCTTCGTCGGTAGCGGTATCGACGACATGGCCCAGCACTTCCTCGCCCAGGAGGGCATCATCGCCGTCCGGCGCGCGAAGGACTCGGATCTCTCGCGGCTGGCGCGCTCTACGGGCGGAAGCGTCGTCTCCAGCGTCGACGATCTCGATGAGGACGATCTCGGCTTCGCCGGCAGCGTCGCCCAGAAGGACATCGGCGGCGACCAGCGCATCTTCGTCGAGGATGTTGAAGAGGCCAAATCGGTCACCCTCATCCTCCGCGGTGGGACCGAACACGTCGTTGATGAGGTCGAGCGCGCCGTCGAGGACTCGATGGGCGTCGTTCGCGTCACGCTCGAGGATGGACAGGTACTGCCCGGCGGCGGTGCACCCGAGATCGAACTCGCGCTTGCGCTGCGTGATTTCGCCGATTCGGTCGGCGGGCGCGAGCAGCTCGCCGTCGAGGCGTTTGCGGACGCGCTCGAAGTCATCCCGCGTACCCTCGCGGAGAACGCCGGTCTCGATTCGATCGACTCGCTCGTGAACCTGCGCAGCCAGCACGACGGCGGCGCACAGAGTGCAGGACTCGACGCCTACACCGGCGACGTGATCGACATGGAAAGCGAGGGCGTTGTCGAACCCCTTCGTGTGAAAACGCAGGCGATCGAGAGCGCGACCGAGGCTGCGGTCATGATCCTCCGGATCGACGACGTGATCGCCGCGGGCGATCTCTCCGGTGGGCAGGTCGACGCCGACGACGGCGGCGACGACATGGACATGCCGCCGGGCGGTGGCGGCATGGGCGGTATGGGCGGCGGCATGGGTGGAATGGGCGGTATGGGCGGCATGGGCGGCGCGATGTGAGATAGGCTCACAGCCGTATTACTGACCACCCAGTCACCGACGAACGAACCGATTTCTTCCCGTTTCCAATCGATCAGTGTCGCGTATTATCCTCCAAGAACCAGCTATCTTGCTCGTCGTCGAAATAGACGTCGAGCGCCCGCAACGTTCCGACGTAGACCGCACTGGCGACAAGCACGAACGCGATCGCGCCGTAGACGAAGGGTCCGAAGGGACCGAACATAGTCCGAGATTTATTCGAGGAGGTATATCCGTTCTGGCCGTTATGGAGTCCGGCCAGCCACTCTCACTGTCGCCGAAGCACGGAGATGGCGACCAACAGTCCACCAAGCAACAGCAACGCAACCGGAACGCCCGGCACGGCGGCGTGCGTCGAACACTCGTTGATACCGCCGTCGGGCGTGTAGAAGAAATCAGTTCCCTCGATCCCGTAGAACGCTGGCCAACTGGACGATCCACTCGTGGTCGCGATCTCGGTACACCCCGAAAGCGGCAGCGTCGGAAACAGCGCAACAAGTGCGAGCAGCCCCGCGGTCGCGAGCAGTAGTGCGGTGATCCCCGTCTGAAACGTCAGCCCTCTCATGATCTCGGGAACGAACCGGACGGCTATGTAGGTAGGGGATTGGTTCCTATACCGCGTCAACCGGATAAAATTCTGCAACCGTGGATAGTAGCGTCGACACCGAACACCAACGGCCTGAAAACATATACGACGCGATCAGTAATCGAAGAAGAATGATACGCCGAACGTTGTTGGCAGGTATCGTTGTCGGTCTGACGACCGCGATCAGCGGCTGTCTCGATGTATTCGATCAGTAAACAATAATGATACCAATGACGATGATGAAGCTGATCAAGAGACGACGCACGTCTGGGTACGAAACGGCAAAGAGGAGGAGATCAGTGTTGGCATAGATCTGAAGGCTGATCAGAGAAAAGAACTACTCGCAGAGGACTTAGTCGTGGACGCTGACTCCGTAGAGACAATGGAAGTAGAGGTTGAACCGGGAGATTACACGATCTGTGTCTCGTATAATGACCAGAAGGACGAAAAAGAGGTTACAATAGAGCGTGAGGGTCGATTAGAGATCTCAATATCAGATCCCTCTATGAGGATAGAGTTCGTGCAGGACGAACCGCAGTAATCCCACCGACTCCCGGCGTCAATTCGGTCGCCACTCGTACAAGAGTGGTGTACAATGGAGAAATAAGCCTATTGTATCAGTAGTCTATCGATCTATTCCTCGATTTCGAGGGGGAACTGGCGGTTTTCGATCGCCGCATTGAGCACAACACTAGTATTGCTCTCCCGAATATCGGGATCCACCAGCAGGGATTTGATCCCCTCGTTCATCGCGTCGGTGTCCTCGAACTTGCCAACGGCGATGATATCGTAATCGCCGGTGACCTCGTAGACGCTGAGCATCCGGTCGTGACTTTCGAGACGTTCGGTCACGTCGGGCAGCGCGTTGCCCTCGACCTTGAGTTGGAGGATCGCGGTCACGTCATAGCCCATGAGACCGTAGTTGATCTTCGGTGTGTAGCCAGTGATTGCGCCCTCCTCCTCGAGAGCCGAGAGGTGGTTCGAGATGGTCGTTACGGAGACGTCGAGCTCCTCGGCGAGACTTCGCAGGCTCGCGCGACCGTCGTCCAGCAGCGCGTTCACCAACTTCGAGTCGAGATTTTCGTACGTCATCAGTTCTACCCATCCACTGCAACCATTAGAAGTTTACGAATATCCAGTTCTATTTCGGAAACGGAATACTTGCGCAGAGCGATAGTGTTTTAGTGGCGACTGTGTTCAGAGAGACTGTCGAGAACGATGGCAAACGGAAACATTACATCTGAAGAACAATCGGTACTGAAGCGCATCCAAGACGAGAACGTGAAGTTCCTGCGTCTTCAGTTCACCGACATCACTGGCACCGTTAAGAACGTCGCGATCCCCGCGAGTCAGGCCGAGAAAGCGTTCGACGAGGGGATCTGGTTCGACGGGAGTTCGATCGAAGGGTTCGTCCGTATTCAGGAGTCGGATATGCGCCTCGAACCCGATCCGACGACGTTCGAAGTCCTGCCGTGGAGATCCAACGGCGATCACGCGAGCGCACGTCTGATCTGTGACGTGGTCAACACCGACGGCACGCGCTTTGCGGGTGGACCACGACAGGTCTTGAAAAGCGTTCTCGAGAAGGCCGACGAACTAGGTTACACCGTCTCGATCGGCCCCGAACCCGAGTTCTTCCTCTTCAAAACCGACGAAGAGGGCAACGCGACGACGATCCCCCACGATACAGGTGGGTACTTCGATCTCGCACCCAAGGATCTCGCGAGCGACGTGCGCCGCGACATCATCTTCGCCTTGGAGGATATGGGCTTCGAGATCGAGGCCAGCCACCACGAGGTCGCCGAAGGCCAACACGAGATCAACTTCAAGTACGAGGACGCGCTGGAGGCGGCGGACAACATCGCCACGTTCCGCTCGGTGGTTCGTGCGGTCGCCGCACAGAACGATCTCCATGCGACGTTCATGCCCAAGCCGATCTCCGCGATAAATGGTTCAGGTATGCACACCCACATCAGCCTCTTCGACGAGGACGGCAACGCCTTCGCCGACGATTCTGATGAGTTCAATCTTTCCGAACTTGCCTACAAGTTCATGGGCGGGATTCTGAACCACGCCGAAGCCTTTGCGGCAGTCACCAACCCGACCGTGAACTCCTACAAACGGCTGGTTCCCGGCTACGAAGCGCCGGTCTACATCGCGTGGTCGGACGTCAACCGCTCCGCACTGATTCGGGTTCCGGACGCCGCAGGCGCGAGTTCGCGTTTCGAGGTCCGCAACCCCGATCCGTCGTGTAACCCCTACCTCGCGCTCGCGGCGATCATCGGCGCGGGTCTGCATGGGATCGAGACCGACGCCGATCCCGGCTCCCCAGTGCGAGAGGATATCTACGAGTTCGACGACGAGAAGCGCGAGGAGTACGGCATCACGACCTTGCCACCGAGTCTCAACAGCGCGGTCGACGCCCTCGAAAGCGACGAGGTGATCACCGACGCGCTCGGCGAGCACGTCACCGGGAAGTTCATCCAGGCAAAGCGTGCCGACTACGCCGATTATCGCACCCACGTCAGCGACTGGGAGACCGAAAAGTACTTAGAGAAGTTCTGAGGGATCGATCGTCCGATCTCGATTCATTTTTCAGGCTCGATAGGGGACAACAGTCACGTCGAACGCCTCGAAACCCCGATCGTACGTCGCGATCTGCTCGATATCGCGTGACTCCATCTGTGTGGCGATCATCATGAGATCAGGGAGTGTTGGAATCGTCACTGCAGTTGCGACGCTCGTGGTTTCGTTCACGCGAGCCAGCAGGCTCGGCGGCCCACGATTGGCGTACCTCGTCATCGGCGTGGTTGTGATCGTCGTCTTCGCCCGAACCAGTGGTTCAACCGGTTCATCACACCCGGAATCGAGTGGGCGATCAACCGTACTACCACGCTCGAATTCCGCGATTATGCTCACCTTCTGGAGTTCCAAGCGGGCTATCGGGTCGCTGAACTTCGAGCCGAGGACGACGACTGGCTCACCCGCAAGCCGCTCGGTGATCTGAATCTCAGTGACGAAGGCGTACTGATCCTGGGGACCAACCGACAGGACGG
>JADFQH010000177.1 GCA_022561895.1 Methanobacteriota archaeon
GCGGTGACCCAGATCGCCGCCGCGACGTCGGCGCTGGCCTGGATGTTCGCCGAGTGGATCCTCAAGGGCAAGCCCAGCGTCCTGGGCGTGATCAGCGGCGCCGTCGCCGGCCTGGTGGCGATCACCCCGGCCTCGGGCTACGTCGACCCGGCGGGCGCGCTCGCCATCGGCGCCATCGCCGGCGTCGGCTGCTACTGGGGCGCCACCGGCCTGAAACGGATGCTCGGCGTCGACGATTCCCTCGACGTGTTCGCGGTGCACGGGATCGGCGGCATCATCGGCGCCCTGCTCACCGGGGTGTTCGCGCTCGACGCCATCGGCGGCGCGCCGGGGCTCATCGACGGCAACCCCGGCCAGGTGCTGCTACAGGTCTACGGCATCGCCGTCACCATCGCCTACTGCGCCGTCGCCAGCGCCATCATCCTGTTGATCATCAAGGCCACGCTCGGCCTCCGGGTCAACGAGGAAGACGAGCGCGAGGGCCTCGACATCAGCCTGCACGGCGAAAGCGTCGCCTGAACCCGCGGGCCGCACCGACAAGGATCGCGGGGACGCTTCGGCGTCCCCGTTTTTTTTCGACGAACCCACCCGTGAATACTGTGACTTGTAGCAATTTCATATTACGCCTACTATATCCTGAACCTACCCGCGATGTTGCCGCCGTCGCCACATCGGATGCGCCATGAACCGGCAACTGGATCTGCTTCAGGGATATCCGTTCCAACGGCTGAATGGGCTGCTCGCCGATCTCGACTCCGGCGGGCCCGGCGAGCCGGTGGTTCTGTCGATCGGCGAGCCGCAACGGCCGCCGCCGGACCTGGTGCGGCGCGCGATCGACGGCGCCGCCGCCGCCTGGGGCCGCTATCCGCCGGCCGCCGGCACGGCGGAGTTCCGCCGGGCGGCGGCGGCGTGGCTGCGGCGGCGGTTCGGGCTGGCGCCGGGGCTGGTCGATCCCGACCGCCACGTGGCGCCGTCTCCGGGCAGCCGCGAGGGCTTGTTCATGCTGGCGCTGGTGGCGGTGCCGCGGCGCCTCGGGTCGGCTGCCGGGCCGCCGGTGGTGATCCTGCCGAACCCGTACTATCACACCTATGACGGCGCCGCGGTGATGACCGGCGCCGAGCCGCTGTTGCTGGACGCCACGGCGGAGAACGGGTTTCGCCCCGAGCTCGGCGAGGTCGACGCGGGCACGCTGGCGCGCACGGCGCTGGCCTATCTGTGCAACCCGACCAACCCGCAGGGCGCCATCTACGATCTCGAACAATTGAAGGCCGCGGTGCGCCTGGCGCGGCGTCACGGCTTCATCCTGGCGGTCGACGAATGCTATTCCGAGATCTACGACGCCGAGCCGCCGCCGGGCGTGCTGCAGGCCTGTGCCGAGCTGGGCGCCGGCCTGGACAACGTGGTGGCATTGCACAGCCTGTCCAAGCGCTCCGGCGTGCCGGGCCTGCGCTCGGGCTTCGTCGCCGGCGACGACCACGTCATCGAACGGTTCGTCAAGCTGATCGGCTATGGCGGCGTGGCCACCCCGGGTCCGGTGCTGGCGGCGGCAACCGCCTTGTGGGGCGACGACGCCCATGTGGCCGAGAACCGGGCCTATTACCGCGCCAACCACGACATCGCCGAGCGCTTGCTGGGCGGCCGGGCGGGCTTCGCGCGACCGGCGGCCGGCTTCTTCCTGTGGCTCGAGGTCGGCGACGGCGAGGCGGCGGCCCGCCGGTTGTGGCGCCAGGCCGGGGTAAAGGCCATGCCCGGCGGCTACATGGCCAGCGACCGCGCCGATGGCGGCAATCCGGGGCGCCGCTATCTGCGGCTGGCGCTGGTCCACGAGCCGGCGGTGACCGAGGCCGCGTTGGCCCGCGTCGCCGCGCATCTGTAGGCGGCGCCGGAAACCGGCGACACGTCTGAACCACGGGCGAGAGAGCTGATCATGGTGGGCACCGCGACCGATACCGGAAAGACCGGTTTCCTGCCGCGGGGCGCCGGCGCCTTCCTGCGCCGCCGGGCGCGCCAGGCGATCGGGCTGGCACTGATGCTGGTCGGCGTCTGGTCGCTGGCGGCCCTGCTCGGCTACAACCCCGGCGACCCGTCGCTGAACACGGCGGCCGACGGACCGGTGCGCAACCTGATGGGCCGGCCCGGCGCCACCCTTGCCGACCTCGCCATGCAGACCTTCGGATTGGCCGCCATGCTGGGCAGCTTCGCGCTCGCCGGCTGTAGTGAACTCTCCAATCTGTGGGGAACTCCTCACAGAGTCGAAGAGATGGAGTTCCGCCGCGTGGACGATATAGACGCGTTACACTTGCTTGAGGAAGAGGATGGATCGTATCCTCCGGAGGGGTTCGAAGCAGCGGAAGTAGAGGGCGAAGAAAGACCGATACTCGTGGTCCAAGGAATAGCTCGGGGAGGATCTTGGGACTGTTATACGACCGAGCTGGAGAACACCAGTTACCGAGACGGCGTCTTTTCGTTTACCGTCGATCATGTCGATGACAGCGAACGGAGCCAAGACTGTCCAGACGTAGAAGAGGGACATCCCTACGAGATCTACCTCGTTTTCGAAAACAGTCATATCCCGGATGAAGTAAACGGTCAGCATGGCGAAAGCTTCGAGAACACCGTCGAACTATAATGTCGGAATCGACCAGACAGCCGCCCGGCCGAACAACTCATATAATAAAACAAATAGATTGCTGTATGAACAGACGAAATCTACTCGCGTCGCTGGGCGTTCTTACTCTCGGCGGGCCCACTGCCGCGGCTGATCAGTCCGACGAGAACAACGAAAATGATGAGAACTGCGAGCCGGTCGAGGTCGTCGTCGGCGAGGACGCAGACGGCGAGATCACTGAGGAGGTGCCCAGAGCGTGGCAGGAACACGTCGAGCGGACGGAAGAGGCTCACGAGGAGATAGAAGCGGAATACGGCAACTAACCGTGGTTCGAGTCGGCGAGTATCAGAGAGGGCGACGGGGAGATCTGTGACCGAAGTCGGATCGCCGTCTCGGTGAACGTTTCGGACAGGGAGGAGGCAGAGGGACAGGTCGAGGAACGAGAGGACGTACAGATCCTCATAGCCGATGGCGATCGGGAGGATCGGCTGGAGACGGTCGAAGACGAGGAAGGATCCGAGACTGAGGAGATGGCGGGCTTTGGAATCCTCGCCGCGCTCGGCGGTCTCGGTGGAGCGGCCTATCTGTTCGTTCGGCGGTTCGGTCGAGACTGAAAGCGAGAGACGCCGGATGTCTCGTGGCGATAGTCAGATTATTGGGTGAGTTACTGAAACGAAGGTGCGAGGATGTTCATTGAAACACGCGATCTCACGCCCGAGGACGCCAGTGAACTGACCGTCCTCTACGGGGAGTACGAGTGGTGGGCCGATCGCGAGGGAGAGGACGTTCGGAAGGCACTCGCCGAAACGGAGGTCGCCGTCGGCGTATTCGAGGACGGCGATCTCGTGGCCGCGGCGCGGGTGCTGACCGACTACACCTACTACGCGAACGTCTTTGACGTACTGGTGGCCGCCGATCGCCGCGGCGAGGGCCTTGGAAGAACGCTTCTCGAAGCAATCGTCGATCACCCGGACCTCGAAAGCGTCGTCGGCTTTTCCCTACTCTGTCGTCGCGGACTGGTCCCGTACTACGAGACAGTCGGGTTCGAACTGTTCGACTCGGAGATGGAGATTCCCGAAGGGGGCACTGAAGAACTCGTTCGGATGACCTACGAGCAAGACGGATAAGGGGTGATTCGACTATCGTCTTCATTCGGGCGAAATGGTTTAGTTGATCGGTCGTGTGTAGGCGGGTATGAATCGAAAGCGAAACGAGCGGGGCCGGTACGTCGAACAGATCACCCTTGAGGATGTCCGCAACGTACTCGTCAACGCCGACGAACCGCTGACCGCAACGGAGATCGGCGAGACGCTCGATATCACGAATCGAGCAGCGCTCAACAAACTCGACGAACTTCGCGAGAGCGATGATGTGAAACGAAAGCGGGTCGGTGCGTCCGCGGTCGTATGGTGGCTCACCGACGCCGAGGACGAAAGCGCGTTCGCCCGGCGGCTAAGTCGAAAAACAATCGCCGATCAGTATGATGAGGATTATTTCGGATCGAACCCGGAGTGGGCGGACGATCTCCCGGACCTCGGGGAAAACGCCTGAATGGCGTACGCACAGGGAGCAGTTGTCCTGGTCGAAAACCCGTACGCTGACGGCGTTCGCCCCGTCATGATCGTCTCGAACGACGACCGCCCGTATCAGGGAAACCAGTATACGATCGCCATCGTGACGACGATCGAACGCGAGAAAGCCGTCCGTCTCGAACCCGATGACCTCCCTGAAGGAACCATCAACGTCACCCCGAGTTTCGTGAACCCGTGGTCCGTCCACGAGTTCGAACACACCGAGATCGATCGGCGAGTAGCGCAGGTATCCGACGACGTGATCCGAGCCGTAGCCCGTGGAGTGAGCCGATCGGTAAAATTGACGGAATGAACTACCGCTCTCCGAGGATTTCTGTTACGAGACGGTCGGATTCGAACGCTTCAACATAGAGATGGAGCTTCCCGAAGGGGGCACCGAAGAACTCGTTCGGATGACCTACGAGCAAGACGGATGAGAGAATCTTCGCCCGAACGACTATCCGGTTCGTCGTGGATCGCCGGATATGGACCACGTAAACGAATCCGACCTCGAATGGGGCGAACTCGACCGAAAGGACACCCGATTTCGCCGTAAGCAGCTTGCCGAAGCCGCAGGCGGCGAGCGGATCGGCTGTAGCCTGTACGAACTCCCGCCCGAAAGCAACTCGTGGCCGTACCATTACCACACCGGGAACGAAGAGGCAATTTTCGTTCTCTCAGGAACCGGCGTCCTGCGAGATGACGACGGACGCCACGATCTCGAAGCGGGCGACTACGTCGCGCTGCCAGTTGGCGAGGAGGGTGCACACCGCGTGATCAACGATTCGGACGAACCCCTGCGCTATCTGGCAATTTCGACTATGCGCGATCCGGACGTGACCGTCTACCCCGACGCCGACGCGGTCGGCGTCTTTGCGGGCTCACCGCCCGGCAGGCGCAAAGAGCGCACCGTGGAGGGGTTCTTTGAACAAAAAGACGCCCGCGACTTTTTTGACTTCCACTAAGGAACCATCTGCTCGCCGTCGTCATCATAGAGCGTGATCGCGTCGACCGGACAGACACGGGCGGCCATCTCGGCGTCGAACTCCTCGCCATCGGGCACGTCGAGAACGAACGTGTCCTCCACCGTCTCCTCCGCATCGACGAGTTCGGCCTTCCCGGCGTCCATATCCTTCTCGAATTTGGACCACTCATCGACGCACTGGTAGATCCCGATACAGGTATCTCTGTCATATTCGATTCGCATGGTGGTGTGTGGTCGGCCGAGGGCAATAGGATTGGCGGGCCGCGGGCGACAGTTTAAACCCGATGACGGATCAAAGAGAGTCAATGCAAACCGCGGAGCTTTCCGGCCTTCCCGCGGGGATGAGCGATCATCTCCGTGAGGAAGGAATCGAGGAACTCTATCCACCTCAGTCTGAGGCCGTTGAGGCGGGCGTCATCGAGGGCGAAAGCGTCGTCGCAAGCGTGCCAACCGCAAGCGGCAAGACCCTTATCGCTGAACTCGCTATGCTTTCGTCAGTCGAACGGGGCGGAAAAGCTCTCTACATCGTTCCTCTGAGAGCCCTCGCAAGCGAGAAGAAACGCGAGTTCGAGCGGTTCGAATCGTTCGGGGTTTCCGTGGGCGTCTCTACTGGTAACTACGAATCCGACGAGGAGTGGCTTTCGAATCGTGACATTATCTTCGCCACGAGCGAAAAGGTCGACTCCTTGGTGCGAAACGGCGCGTCGTGGGTCGAGGATCTCTCCTGTGTCGTCGCCGACGAGATCCATCTCGTGGACGACGCGAACCGGGGACCAACACTGGAGGTTACACTCGCAAAGCTTCAGCAGTTGAATCCGTCGATACAGACGGTTGCGCTCTCTGCAACCGTTGGAAACGCGAGCGAGATCGCAGACTGGCTCGACGCCTCGCTCGTTCATTCGGAATGGCGACCGATCGATCTCAAGATGGGCGTACACTACGGCAGCGCCCTGCATTTCGACGACGGGAGTCAAAAAGAATTCGCCGTCGAATCGGGTGAGAACCCAACGACTGCACTCGTCTCCGACGCCCTTTCTGAAGGAGGGTCCTCGCTCGTCTTCGTCAACTCTCGAAGAAATTCCGAGGCCGCCGCCCGCCGTCTCGGAGGGGCTGTCGAAAACCACCTCACTAGCGAGGAGCGGGCGGATCTCGCAGAACTCGCGGAGGAAGTCAGAGGCGTGAGCGATTCCGAAACCAGCGACGATCTCGCGGACGCAATCGAAAACGGCGCGGCATTCCATCACGCCGGACT
>JADFQH010000178.1 GCA_022561895.1 Methanobacteriota archaeon
CGAACCACGGTCGTCGCCGAGGATTCGATCGAACGCCTCGCAAAGGGCGAGGCGCTTTCGGGTGGGATTTCGGACGTGTTCGTCGACGTGCAGGTGACCTGCACCTCCTGCGGGCGGTCGATGGCGGCGACGACGTTTCTCGAAGACGGCGGCTGTTCGTGCCGGGACTGAGCGTGACAAAAATACTTGTGTAAATGCCAGCATTAGCAACATGAAAGCTTATATTGAAACGAGTCCGAGAGGTGGGTATGTCTACCGTTGAAGCGACAGACGAGCCTGTCGTCGTTAGGGCCGAGAAGATCGGCGGCATTGATGCGACGACTGTCGAGTTCGAAGCCGGTGTGACGGCGCTTGCCGGGCGCAACGCAACCAACAGAACGTCGTTCCTCCAGTCGATCATGGCGGCGATGGGCAGCGACCGTGCATCGCTCAAGGGCGATGCAGAACACGGCCACGTCGAGGTCGATATCGGCGGGAAGCAGTATACGCGAACGCTCGCGCGAAAAAACGGCACGGTCACGTTCGGCGGCGAGCCGTATCTCGATCGTCCGCAGCTCGCGGATCTTTTCGCGTTTTTGCTCGAATCGAACGAGGCCCGTCGGGCGGTCGTCCGGGGCGATGATCTCCGCGAGCTGATCCTTCGTCCCGTCGATGTCGACGAGGTCGAGGCGACGATCGACCGACTCCAAGCCGAAAAGCGCGAGATCGACGAGACCCTTTCGGAGCTTTCTGCGGTCGAGCGAGAGCGCGGGTCGTTAACAGAGGAGCGCGCGCGCCTCGAAAACGAACTCGAATCGGTCGAAGAGGAGTTAGCGGCCGCCCGCGAGGCGCTTTCGAGCGAAGAGCGCGAGCAAGACTCCGAACGATTCGATCGCCTTCGAGAGGCGCGGACGGATCTCGAGGATGTTACCTACGACATAGAAACCGAGCAAGCGAGCGTCCAGTCGCTCGAAAGCGAACACGAGGAGGTAACCGAGCAGCTTTCTGCGATCTCGATCGACGGCGATGACCTCGATGACCTCGCGAGCGAGATCGAACGACTCCGGGGGCGAAAGCGCGAACTCGATGAGACGGTTTCCCAGCTTCGAACCGTGATCCAGTTCAACGAGGACATGGTCGATGCCGAGTACCCCGAACTGCTCGAAGCGGGCGAGGGGGAGGGGGCGGTCACCGACCAGCTACTTGCCGACCGCGAGGTCACCTGCTGGACCTGTGGAAGCAGTGTCGAAACCGACCGGATCGAAGAGACGCTGTCGAGCGTTCGGGATCTGCGTCGTGAGAAGGTCGAACGGCGAAACGAGGTCGATTCACAGCTGGATTCGCTCACCGACGAGCGCGCCGAGTACGAACAGCGCCGCGAGGAGCGAGATCGCCTCGAACGCACACTCAGCGATCTCGAAGCCGAACTCGAGGATCGCCGCGGACGAATCGAGAGACTCGAGGATCGACGCAGCTCCTTAGAAGAGACGGTCGAAACGCTCGAAGCGGAGATCGAAACCGAGGCGGATGAGACGCTCGGCGCACAGAAAACCGTCACGAAACACGAAGTCGAACGCGACCGCCTCGAACGCGAACTCGATGCGATCGACGAGGATATCGAAACGATCGACGACCGGCTCGAAGGACGCTCCGATCTCGAAGCCCGAAGAGCGGAGATCGCAGACGAGTTAGAGACCCAACGAACCCGGATCGAACGACTTGAACGCGAGGCGATCGGCGCGTTCAACGAGCAGATGGAGACGGTGTTGGGGCTCCTCGAGTACGCGAATCTCGAACGGATCTGGATCGAGCGCCTCGCGGCCGGCAATGAGGCGAGCTTCGAACTCCACGTTACGCGCAGCACCGGGTCGGGGACGACCTACGAGGATTCAATCGAACATCTGAGCGAGAGCGAGCGCGAGGTCACCGGCCTGATCCTCGCGCTCGCGGGCTATCTCGTTCACGACGTTCACGAGCAGGTCCCCTTCATGCTGCTCGACTCGCTCGAAGCACTCGACTCCGAGCGGATCGCCACGCTCATCGAGTACTTATCGCAGTACACCCCCTATATCGTCGTTGCCCTCCTCCCCGAGGATGCCGATGCCCTCGACGATACGTATCCACGGATAACAGAGATATAAACAGAAATAATTGGACTACAGCTCCTCTCTGAGAAGTCGTCTGATATGTCCGATCGAATACTCGACACCGTAAATTCGACGGATATGCGCTTGGAGTAGCTCCGGCGTCCATTCTCGGGCGTCGTAGTCGAACTCGGTGGGCGAGCTCGCGAGATCCTCGATCAGTGCATCGCGCTCTCTGTCGGCCAATTTACGTGGACGGCCCGGACGGGCTTCGTCTTCGAGGGCTTCTTCGATTCCCCGTTTTTCGAACCGGTCGAACCAGTAGTAGATCGTCGATTTCGGGATTCCGTACAGCGTACTCAGCCGATCCACCGAATCGCCGTCCTTGTAGGCAAGAGCGATCATCAGCCGTCGAACCGCTTTGTGATCGCGCGTCCCATCAAGCGCCCGCCGAAGGTCGCAAGCTGAAATCCCATCGAGCTTGTCCATCAGATCCCCGTTCGAATTCCAAGTAGTTATATTTATTTATCGGTCTTTCCATCGCTGATGTCGGTGCGCTCACCGTCCTCCCAGTAATAAAACCCTTCGCCGGTTTTCTTGCCGAGTTTACCGGCTCGGACTTTCCTTTTCAGAAGCTGTGGTGGTCGAAATCGTTCGCCGAGCTCTTCTCTGAGACCTTCGAGGATGTCGAGGCGGACGTCGAGTCCGACGAGATCGGTGAGTTCGAGCGGCCCCATCGGGTGGTTGTACCCCAGCTCCATCGCTCGGTCGATGGCCCGCGGGCTGGCGACGCCCTGTTCGACCATGCGAATGGCTTCGACGCCGATCGCCACGCCCAAGCGGGATGTCGCAAAACCCGGCGTATCGTTGATCACGACGGTCTCCTTTCCGATCCCCTCGATGAACTCCGCTGCGAACTCGACGGTTGCCTCGGCCGTCCGTTCGGCGACGACGACCTCGACGAGATCCATCAGATGAACGGGGTTGAAAAAGTGTAGCCCGATCGCCCGTGAGGGATCGTCGAGCGCGCCTGCGATCTCGGTCAACGAGGAGGAGGTGTTCGAGGCGATCACCGCGCCGTCGGTGACCCGTTCGGCGGCGGCGACCGTCTCCTTTTTGAGCGCCATCTCCTCGGGGACGGCTTCGATGACCAGCTCCGATCCCTCGATCGCGTCGAGGTCGGTGGTTCCCGCGATCCGTTCGAGAGCCCCCTCGCGATTCTCGGGTGTGACCTTCCCGCGCTCGACGCCCTCCTCCAGCGTGTCGGCGATCGTTTCGATCCCGCGGTCGACGTATGCGTCCTCGATATCGCGGAGCGTCACCTCGTGGCCCGTCATTGCGCTCACCTGCGCGATCCCGCCGCCCATCGTCCCTGCCCCCAGCACTGCAACCTTCATGCGCGTTCGCGCGGCGGGCGGGAGTTAACCGTTTTGGAGCACGTCGTCTCGGCGGATACACAGCCGTTCCCTATTTATCTGGGGAAGATCATTCGGATTTATATGTTATTTAACCACATACTAATTAAACTGCATAATGGTATATAGAATACGTTCGGCGGGGCGAACGAGCGATGGTAGTCTCGGGGGAAGGGGCTGTGATATATGGAAACGGTAATGCGATCGCGCTCGTGTAGTAGGGTATGTCAGATTCGGATGACGTTCTCGAATCGCTCGCAAGCCTGCCGACGTTTCACCATCCGACGGTCTCGCCCGACGGTTCGACGGTCGCGCTGTACTACAACGAGACCGGTCGCAACGAACTCTACCTGCTCGATGGGGCGACCGGCGAAATGAACCAACTCTCGTCCGGGGAAGTCCCGCGCAACGCCCGCTGGCACGTCGACTGGAGTGCCGAGGGCGAGCTCGTGTACTTTCACCTCGATGCGGCGGGCGACGAGCAGAACGATATATATGCCGTCGATCGCGATGGAGCGGTCGAGCCAGTAGTTGAAATGGACGGGCAGGTCACGCTCGCGGATATCGGCAAGGATCGACTGCTCGTCGGTTCGACGGCCGGCGGACAGATGAACCTCTACGACCACGACCTCGCGAGTACCGAGACGACGAAGCTCACCGATTACGAACGCGCGGTCTGGGGCGGCCTGTTCTCACCTGATGGCGAACGAATCGCCTACTCGACCAACGAGACGGACGTCTTCGAGAATATGGATGCGTATGTAGCGAACGCCGACGGCTCCGATCCTCGAAATCTCGCGATCGGCGAAACTGGGGCGGAGACGACCGTTTCGGACTGGGGTTCGAATGGAAGGCTGCTCGTCTCGGACAACACCGAGGACCTCTCGCGAGTTGGCGTTTACGACCTCGCGAGCGAGGTGGTGACGTGGTTCGGCGATCTCGTTTTCGAGGAGAGTGCCGTCCAGTTCCTTTCGGAGGAGCGACTCCTCGCGCTTCGCACCCGCCGAGCCGCGGTCGTGCCGGTCGTCTACGATGTCGAAAGCGGTGAGGGGTACGAACTCGACCTTCCCGAGGGTGTCGCCACCGTTCCACAGCAGGGTGAAGCTGCGTTGAGCGAGAATCGCGTCCTCGTCACCCATACGACCTCGGATCGGCGGTCCGAACTACTCGCCTACGATCTCGATACCGATTCCTCTGACGTTCTCCTCGACGCTGAGTACGGCGATTTCGAGCCCTCTCAGTTCTTCGATGCCGAGTACGTCACCTTCGACTCCCACGACGGACTCGAGATCGAGGCGCTGCTCTATGATTCGGGCGAGCGTCCCTCACCGCTGATCGTCAACCCCCACGGCGGGCCGCGTTCGGCGGATTATCGCTCGTTTTCCGATCGAACCCAGTTCCTCCTCGCGCGCGGGTACAGCGTCCTCCAGGTGAACTACCGGGGTTCGACCGGGCGGGGCCGGGAGTTCGTCGAACTGCTCTATGACGACTGGGGCGGCGGCGAACAGGCGGACATCGCGGCGGGCGTTCGCCACGCACTTGAAACGCGCGAGTGGCTCGACGAAAAGCAGGTCGTCGTCTTCGGTGGCTCGTATGGCGGATATTCGGCGTTCTGTCAGCTGCTCCAGTATCCCGACCTGTACGCGGCGGGCATCGCGTGGATCGGCGTCACCGATCTCGAAGACATGTACGAAAACACGATGCCCCACTTTCGCACCGAACTCCTGGAACGATATCTGGGAACTCCCGAGGAGAACCCGGAGATCTATGCCGAGCGCTCGCCCGTGAACCACGTCGAAAACCTCGCGGCTCCGCTGTTGATCGGCCACGGGGTGAACGATCGGCGCGTACCGATCTCACAGGCGCGACTGTTCAAGGATGCACTCGATGAAGCGGGCTTCGAGTTCACTATCGAAAAGGGCGTTGACATCCACCTTTCGCAGGTTCTCTACGGCAACCAATCGTTCTCGGTGCTGCACGATCGACGACAATAAGTCGATCGCGGTGTGCCGGGAGATGTCCTCCATGTTGTAACTGGTGCGGTAGGCAAAGAGGCATCGATAGCATCCGTCGTCGCAGGAGCAGGCTGTCAGGACGATCAAGGCCTCCCGGAATACCTTCATCAGCTCGTCTGGCGTGCGCATCAGGTTCTTCAAGAACCCCGTACCCCCCGGCACCTGGTCGTAAAGAACGAGGTAGCGCTTGCGGTAGACGGCCCCCTCCACCGGCTCGTCTTGCAGGGTGATCTTGAGGTGGTCGATCTGCCCTTCGAAATACCGTTTCAGGCCTACCTGTAAGGCGGCAACAAACGAGTGCAGCTTCCGCTCGGACCCGGCGAAGGTGGTCACGGGCAGCAGCATCCGTTTGGCCTCGGAATGAAAGCTGCGGTACAGGAAGAGGGAACGTCGGTCGGTATCTTTTTCCGGCCTCGCCCGCACGGGGCAGGAAAAGGCATGGTCGATCTTCCCGTTACGGGCCGCCACCCGGCCGCACTGGCTACAGACCTGAAAGCCGGGGCGCACCTCTTCTTTGCCGGCAATGCTGATGTCCTTGCCGGTGCCGCCCCGCTCGCCGAAGTTGATCTCGCGCAGCGTGATGCGTTTGATGAATTCGAACCCATAGGGCAGCGAGGCCACGTCCAGCCGGTAGGCTTCGGTAACATCCTGGTCGTCGAAGTTAACCAGCGTTTCCTTGACGTAGAACTTGTTGTCCCGGTCGTCGCTGTCGTCGCCCCGTCGGCTCTCCTTGTCGGAGGTATGGGCAAAGACCTGGCGCAGGGCCACCATCTCGTGCTGCTGCGCGGTATCGGCCCACTGCGGCGTGCCGCACCGGGGGCAGGCCGCCTGGTCGGTGTGGAGGGCGGTGTCTTCGAGGTAGGAGCAGTTCGGGCAGAGCCGCCAGGTCTCGGGCTTGCTCACG
>JADFQH010000004.1:0-6703 GCA_022561895.1 Methanobacteriota archaeon
CTCTTGGGAGACGTCGCCACCGAACGGCGAGCGAACGAGCAGTTGGCCGTCGGTGCCGAGTATCTGGAGGCGGCTGTCAGGATGGGCGTCGAAGCTCGCGGTACACGAGGCGGTCACTCCTTCGGGAAAGGTGAGCTGGAGGGCGGCGTGTGCCTCGACGCGGTCGAACGGCGGCTCGGAGCCGGTCGTCTCAGTTCCGACGGCTATCGGATCGGCATTGAGCAGGAATCGCGACGTGTTCAACGGATAGATGCCCAGATCGAGTAGCGCGCCGCCACCGGCGATCGCCGGATCGAGTCGCCATGAATCCGGCTCGGCGGTATCGAGCAGTCGGGTCGAGAAGCCACCGTGGATCTGGACCGGGTCGCCGATCACGCCCTCTCGAATCATCTCGCGCATCCGTCGAATCGCGGGTTCGGTTCGCAGGCGATAAGCCGTCATCAGGAGCTGATCCAGCTCAGCAAAAGCGTCGACCATTCCCTCTGCACCCTCGACATCGGCCGCAAGCGGCTTCTCACAGAGAACGTGTTTTCCTAGCGCCGCGGCCCGTTCTGCGTACTCCGGATGAAACGCGGGTGGCGTGGCAATATAAACGGCGTCGTACTCCTCGCCTGCTTCGCCCGCGTGAAACGCCTCGTAGTCGATCACTCGCTCGACACCGAACTGATTCGCGAGATCCGTGGCCTTCTCGGACGAGCCGCTCACCAACACCGCGAGCTCACAGAACTCGCTGTCTCTGATCGCTGGCAGCGCCCGGTTACGCGCGAACCCCCCGAGACCGACCACGGCTACTCTCACTGTCCCTTCTTCGATCTCCTGCCAATCGCGCCGGGTAAACGACTCGAAGTACGGTGCGATCCTCATTCTCCCGTGTTCGTACGCCACCGGCTAATGTGTTGGGTGTTACCGTACTATAGGGATTATCGTCGCCAACCGGATCGTTTCTGCCACTCCACCGTCTACGCCAGTCGGTTAGTAGACGGGAACTCTATGACGCTCTACGATACTCCCTATAGACGACTTCAATCGGATGTGAGGTCGGGGAGATACTGCCCCTCCCACTGCCTGCGGGCGGCGATCTCGCGTCGACCCCGGCTCGTCAGCCGGTAGAAGTTCGTCCGCCGGTCGCGTTCGCCCTTCTCGACGAGACCTTTGTTGACGAGGGTGTCGAGGTTCGGATACAATCGACCGTGGTGGATCTCGGTGTCGTAGTACGATTCGAGCATCTCCTTGATCGCGAGGCCGTTTGGCTCGTTCTCGCCGGCGATCACGTACAGGAGATCGCGCTGAAACCCGGTCAGATCATACATACTCCCAGTACTACCGCACTCCTTACTAGTATCCGGAACATATTACGGTAGGAATCGGCTACAGCGCCACGTTTTTCGAATCACGTCGATGCGAACATCGATCTCGATCTCGCCGCTCAGCAGAGCGATTCGTTAGCGAAGAGGTGGTCGCGGACGAACTCCTCCGAAAGCTCCTGGTAGGCCGCATGCTCTGCGAACTCCTCGACGGTCGGCTGGACGCAGTATCGGACGGTCTGAGTTCGGGGATCGAACTCGACGACATCGATCTCGGACAGCGCCGGGAGGGTCGTCGTCGCAAGAAGGGAGGCGAGGCGATCGTCATCGACCAAACACGTCCGTCTGCTTCCATATCCGAGAATACACTGAACACCCGAGAGAAGGTCGCCAATCGCCGAGGAAGGCTCTTCGCTCGCGAGGAAGTAGTAGATCGTATACCGACACGATTGGGACGAGAGCACGCGAAACAGCTTGCTGTGATAGGGCACGCCCCCAAACACCTCCGCTTCCGTCGGTTGTACGGTGTCGATGTAGTCCGTCATGGCTGATAAGGGCGGTTGTAACTGTTTAGCGCTGATCGCCTGTGCGGATCAGTGATCAGCGCTAAACAGTTACAACCGCCCTTATGAGTCAGCGCTTGGGCAGTCATTCCGTCGTGCGCACAACGGTTCATGTTGGGGAGAGAGTCAATCAGCCAACTAATTAAACGTTCGGTACTATCCGGTTGAATGACCAGTTTTGATATCTAAATCGCATATATTGTCCAAAGAAATAAAATCTCCCGACGATGCGTGTCGGGAACGTTCTCCATCGAGAGACACGATTCGGATCGATCGAAACGACGTCACTCCACCGACTCTTCTTCCGCGGTCTGTCCATCGGTTTCGATGCGAAACTGGAGCTCCTTGCCGCTCAGTGCGATCCGGAACTGTTCGAGCGAGGACTCGTCGAGCAGCAGGCCGTTCGAGGGCGCGCCCGCCCCGTTCGATCGGAGATCCGCCTCAAATCCGTTCGAGCTGATCCGGAGTCTGACCTCGCTGCTCGTCGTCTCGAACTGGCGGTGTTGCTGGTTTGCCTTCGTAAACCGGACGGACTCTTCGAGCAGTCCGAGATCGTGCAGCTCGTTCACCCGGCGGTAGATCGTCGTCCGGGAGACCCCACAGCGCGTACACAGCTCGTCGATCGTGACCGGTTTATCCGTTGCTTCCCTGAGAATCGCCCGCGCCGAGGGGTTTCCAAGCGTGTCGAGCAGCGACGAGCAGTCCGTCGAGATGATCGGGTGGCCCGTCGAGTCCGTCGAACCGGGCATGTGGTTGTTTCGGGTCATGGTATCGTGGTGTGAAGATCGCTATCGGGCAGCGGACAGCAGGCAGCAGGCAGTGTCCTCCGTCGTGGCGTTTTGCTCCGTCCTGAGCACCGCCGCCGAGCGGAGCCCTCCGAGCAGTGTGGGTCTAACGGGGACACCGACGGAAGTTATGATCCGACTACCGCGTCGGTTCGCACCTCTCGACGCGCAACCGTCCCGCCACTCGCCGATTGCACGTTCCTTCGATGAATAGTTGGATAGTTAACTCTTTCTCCGAGCAGTGCGGCGTTCCCAAACACGCTCTGCGTCGAGTATGGAGCGCTTTATCGGGAACGAGGGTGGCGACCGGCGGTAACTCCGAGCATAACAATGGGACACTGCCCCGGACCTGCGCGCAGGGTTTGTATACGTATGAAAACACTCGTCGTCGGGATCGACGCGGCCTGCTCGCGCGTTCTCGACCCACTGATCGAAGCGGAAGCGGTCCCACGGATCGAAAAACTGCTCGAAACCGGCGCGAGCGCACCATTGGAGTCGCAGATCCCGCCGTGGACCGCGAGCGCGTGGCCGTCGATCTACACCGGGATGAACCCCGGCACACACGGCGTCTTCGACTTTCTCACCTTTTCGGGCTACGACTGGGACGTGATCAACGCCACACACGTCCGCGCGCCCGCGATCTGGGAGATCCTCGATACACACGGGCTGTCGAGTGTTGTCCTGAACGTCCCGGTGACCGACCCCCCGGCGGCGATCGATGGCGCGATCGTGCCGGGCTATCTCGCGCCCGAAGCGCCGACGGGACATCCCGAGGGCGTCGTCGAGGAGCTTCGGGCCGAGCTCGGGGAGTATCGGATCTACCCACCCCACGGCCACGACGCCGATCGGGGGACGGTGATCTCGAACTACCGCGACCTCGTCGACTCGCGCGGACGCGCCTTTCGCTACCTCTTTCGACAGCTCGGTCCCGACTTCGGCTTTCTCGAGTTTCAGGCGACCGATAGCGTGGTCCACGAACTCGGCGGCGATCTCGACGCCATCGAGACGATCTATCGCGCGGTGGACCGGGAGATCGACGCGGTTCTCGAATCATGCGATCCCGACACCGTTTTTCTCGTGAGCGATCACGGGATCGGCCCATACGAGGCCTACTCGTTTCACGTCAACGAGTTTTTGAAGAACCGAGGCTACGTCGAGAGGGTTTTCGGGCGAGCGGGCGGGATGCCCTCGTGGGGGACGATCCACGAGCGGGCGCGAGTCGCTGACTCGAAAAGCGTGCGGGTCGGACGCGCCCTCTCGCGGGCCACGCTGGTGGGCGCTCGCGCGGGTCTCACCAGCCAGCGCATGTACCGAATACTCGATAGGGTCGGTCTCGCGGAGACAGTTATAGGACTCGTCCCGAGCGAGGCGATCCGTAGCGCCACCGAGCAGGTCGATTTCGAGCGCTCTGTGGCCTACATGCGCTCGCGGACCGAACTCGGGGTTCGGATCAACCTCGCGGGGCGCGATCCCGAAGGGAGGGTTTCGCCCGACGAGTACGAGACAGTCCGCAAAGAGCTGATCGAGGCACTGTCCGACGTGCGGACGCCCGACGGCGATCGTGTCTTCGAGGCGGTGCTCCCGCGAGAGGCGGTGTTTTCGGGGCCATATCTCGACGACAGCGCCGATATCGTGACAATCCCTCATGAGTTCGAGCAGTTCCTCTCGACGCGCCTCGGCGAGGAGTTCGGCGAGCCCGAAGAGCCGTGGAACCACAAGCGAGAGGGAATCGTCGCCGCATCGGGGGCCGGAATCGACACCGAGGCGAGTCTCTCGGGCGCGACGCTCTTCGACGTCGCTCCGACGGTCCTCGCCTCGCTCGGCGTCCCCCATGACGACCGGATGGACGGCGCGGTGCTTCCGGTCGCTCGTTCCGTCGGGACGACGCGATACAGCGGGGGCGAGACCCCCCGACCGACCGAATCGGCGACCGTAGAAGAGCGCCTCTTACAACTGGGCTATCTAGATCGATGAGCATCGAAATACGTACACTGACCGACGAAGCGGAGTGGAACCGGTACGTCGAACGATCCCCACACGGAACGGTGTTTCACCGCGCCGAATGCCTCGCCGTGCTCGCGGAGCACGCGAAGGGGGCCCGTCACCTGCTCGCGGGCTTTAAAGGCCAGGAGCCGGTCGGGATCTTCCCGGTGACGACGCTGTCGAAGGCGACGATCACTACTGTTTTCTCGCCGCCGCCGGGCTTTCTGATCCCCTATCTCGGCCCCGCGCTGCTCGATTCGGGGAATCTCAAGCAGCGAAAGGCGGAGAAACGCCATCACCGGTTCGTCGAGGGCTGTCTCGACTGGATCGGTACGGAACATGCGCCGAAGTACACCCACATCAGAACGTCCCACGGTTATGCGGACGTTCGTCCGCTCGCGTGGAGTGGTTTTGAAGTGCACCCACAGCACACGTACGCCGTTTCGCTCGACGACGAGGACGAGCTGCTGATGGCGTTCAGCGCCGACGCCCGGAGCAACATTCGGGGGGCCGAAGGTGAGTACGAGATCGATCTCGGCGGGCGGGCGGCGATCTCCCGAATCATCGAGCAGCTCGACGATCGATACGACGAACAGGGCGAGTCCTACTTGCTCGACGGCGCGTTCGTCACCGATCTGTACGACCGCCTCGGCGAGGAGCATGTCCGGCCGTACGTCTGTCGCGTCGACGGCGAGTTCGTCGGCGGGATGATCGCGCTCGCCGACGAGTCGAGGATCTACCGGTGGCAGGGCGGCGCGAAATCCACCGGTGAGCTACCGACGACCGACCTACTCGACTGGCACATCATGCGCGAGGGGATCTCGCGTGGCTGTCGGGAGTACGATCTCGTCGGGGCGGACACGAAGCGGCTCAATGGGTATAAAGCGAAGTTCAACCCGGAGCTTCGAACCTACTACAGCGTCGAGCGGGGGAGTCGTCCGATGCGGATGATGGCCCGGCTGTACAAACAGTTCAGCTGATCACGTCGCTCAGTCGAGCCGGTCGTTCTCTCGAACGAGTGACTCCGCGTCGGACGCCAGTGACGCCTCGGTGTGGGACAGAAACGCCCCCAACTCCCGACGGAACACCGGAGATCGGCGTTCACAGGCCGGGAGCTTCCCTTCGGAGTAGCGCGCGCGGTTGTTCAGATACGTGTGTGAGAACGCCCGCTGGAGCGGGGGTGGACAGTCGTGTAGATACGCGGGCAGCGTCGTTCCCTCCGTCGGTGGCCCGATGGGCACGCCGAGGGTGGCAAGCACCCGCCCGAGACTCGTCGCCGCCTCGCGCGGCCGGACGCGCTCCGTGAACTGCGCGTCGGCGTCGGCTCGTTCGTACCGGCTCTGGAGGCGCTCGAACGCACGGTCCAGTCGTTCGTAGTCGGTTCCGTGCCGGATCCCGAAGTAGGGCGTGTAATCCCGCCCGAGAGAGCCCGCAGAGAGGGTCCACGCGACGAGCGTGTTGATGCCGTAAAACGCCGGGGAGTCATAGGGGAGCGAAACCCATCCCCGTCGGGTGGCGCGTTGTATCTCCGCGAGCATCGTCGCGGGCGTCGTGTCCAACTCGTTGGACTCCGGGATCGAGATCGTCGAGGCGATCGAGCGGGGGTCTACCTCCGGATACAGCGAAGCGAGTTCGATGCCCCGTCGACAGCCGGCCCCCTCTTTCCACACAGCGCCACCGGTGTGGACCGCGATATCGACCGCCGAGAGCACCGGCGGGGGAGTCTCGTCTTCGTCCGTCATATCCACACCACGTACCGTCATAGCGAAGTAATTCGCTGCTTTCAGCGCGGGGCGAACCCGGTACGACGGCCCTATTTATACTACGGCGAAGATCGGCGAATAATCACACGATACCAATACTTTTCTCCAAAGATCGGGTATAGTATGAGAACGAGACTCGATCGACTTTCGTCCACAGCAGCCGCCCGTCCGAACGGTCGCCCGCGACGGGCGCTCTTCTCGAACGAAACGACACCGAATTCGGAGAGGGAGACGGACGGAGCGGGGGGAGCGCGCTGATGTGTGGGATCATCGCCCGCGTCGGAACCGAGGACGCCGTTCCATCG
>JADFQH010000004.1:6713-27419 GCA_022561895.1 Methanobacteriota archaeon
GATTCGTACGGCCCCGCCACCAACCCGATGGCCCGCGTCGGACGCGACGCCGAGAACGTCCTGTTGCACGGTTTGCGAAAGCTCGAATACCGGGGGTACGATTCGGCCGGTCTCGCGCTCCGTAACGGCCACGGGGTCGAGGTGTTCAAACGCGAGGGCGAGATCTCCCGACTCGTTTCTCACGTCGGTCGGGAAAAGCCGGTCGCGGAGATCGGAATCGGACACACCCGCTGGAGCACGCACGGCCCGCCAACGGATGAAAACGCCCACCCGCACACCGACTGCACCGGGGAGATAGCGGTCGTTCACAACGGCATCATCGAGAATCACGGCGCGCTCCGTCGACAGTTAGAGAAGACCGGCCACGAGTTCGAAAGCGACACCGACACGGAGGTGATCCCCCATCTCATCGAAAACGGGATCGCGGCCGGGCACTCGCCCGAGGAGGCCTTCGAGTCCACGGTCGAACTGCTCTCGGGAAGCTATGCGATCGCGATGATCCACCGGGGCGAAAAAACCGTCTACGCCGCACGACGCGGCTCGCCGCTCGTTCTCGGTATCGACGAGTCGGCGCTCTTTCTCGCGAGCGATGTGCCAGCGTTCCTCGAGTTCACGGACCGGGTCGTGTATATCGAGGACGAGCAGCTCGTGCGGATCAGCGCCTCGGGGTATACGATCACGGAGCGCGGCGACGAGATCGCGGACCAGCCCGTCGTCAGGGTCGAGTGGAACGGGGAGGCCGCGGAGAAGGGTGGTTACGACCATTACATGCGAAAGGAGATCGACGAACAGCCGAGCGCGATTCGCCAGATCGTGGGGAGTCACGCGGCCGCGGACGAGCTGCTCGATATCGATCCGGCGATCCTCGATGGCGTGAGCGAGATTCAGTTCGTCGCCTGTGGCACGTCGTATCACGCAGCGCTCTACGGCAGCTTCCTGCTCGAATCGCGCGGTATCCCGGCCTCGACCTATCTCGCAAGCGAGTACGCCCTCCATAACTGCTCGATCGGCGAGAACACGCTCGTCGTCGCCGTCACTCAAAGCGGTGAGACCGCGGACACGCTCGCGGCGATCGACGCCGCAAAGCGAGCGGGCGGGCGAACCCTCGCGGTGACGAACGTCGTCGGGTCGACGGCCGCCCGCACGTGTGATGAGGCGCTCTACATCCGAGCCGGTCCCGAAATCGGCGTCGCCGCGACGAAGACGTTCTCCTCGCAGGTGGTCTGTCTCTCGTTGTTCGCCGCCCAGCTCACGGGGGATCGAAGCTCGGCGCTTGCGGACGCCCTCGCTTCGCTGCCGGGCGATATCCAGCGGGTGCTCGATCGGTCGAAAAGCCGGAAAATTGCGGCGCGCTACCGGGATCGCGAGGCGTTTTTCTTCATCGGGCGCGGGGCGGGCTATCCGGTCGCGCTCGAAGGCGCGCTCAAGATGAAGGAGATCTCGTACGAGCACGCGGAGGGGTTCGCGGCGGGCGAACTCAAGCACGGCCCGCTCGCGCTCGTGACCCCGAACACCGTGGTGTTCGCCGTCTTTACCGGCCACAACGACGATAAGCTCCTGAACAACGTCACCGAGGTGAAGACCCGCGGGGGGACCGTCGTTGCAGTAGTAGATACCGCGAACGAGGCGGTGCTCGAACAGGCCAACGACGTGCTGGAGATCCCCGAGACCCACCCTGACGTCGCGGGGCTGCTCGCGAACGTCCAGCTTCAGCTCGTCTCGTATCACGCGGCGAACCTACTCGGGCGGCCGATCGACAAGCCGCGCAACCTCGCAAAGAGCGTCACCGTCGAGTAGGCGGCGCTTATTCGGGGCGGTGAAAATGGTAGGCAGCGGATAACAATGGCTCCATCAGTAAACCCTCATCGATAATGATCAACTCGATTTCAGAACCCGTCTCGAACGTCCGATACGTGCAGTGTGCTTGCTCGTGGGATGGATCGGCCCGCCGATGACGCTCCGAACCTCGGTACTCGCGGTCGGCTTCGTGATCGTGCTCGTGGTGAGTGTGACGACGGTGGGTCTCGTGCCCGCAAGTCAGCCCGCCGCCGCCCAAGCCGACTCGTACGTCGTAGAGCAGGGCGAGCAGTGTGAGGTGATCGACTCGCTGTCGGGCGAGGAGACCGCAGCGGAACTCTACGACTATCGCAGCCACAACACACACGACTCCGAGTACGCCTACAGCTCACACGGGACGCCACAGCTCCAAGAGAACGATGTGAGTTCGATCTTTCTCTACGAGGGACCCGACGGACTGAGCCTCGTGCTCATCCACGACCGCCTCGACGGCGGGACCGGCGGCGGGGCGGCCGAGGTCGGGATAATCGGCTTCCCTGCCGAGAGCGAGTGGACCGTGAAGGACGACGATATCGGCTACGACGACATCTGGAATCACGGCGACGTCTGGAGCGATATCGCGTGGTTCTGGGAGACGGATCGAACCGACGGCGGGGCCGTTACCGGTCTCGGTGAGGAGTTCGAGGTGACGATCGATCCCGCGTTCAACGAACAGCAGTCGACCTACGATCTCGCGGAGGTGGACGGCAGTGTCGAGGAGATTCACGTCCTTTCGGGCGATCTGGACCAGCCCGACAGAATCCCGATGGGGAGCCTCGAAGAGCCGCTCGTGATTCGCTCTGGAACCTGTGAGGACCCGACAGTAGTGTACAGTCTGACGGAAACCGGAATTCTCGCGAGCGTCGAGGACACCGGGGGCGAGGCGACGGCGCTCCGACCGCCCGCTGAAACCGAAGACGGCGTCCAGTACGACCGGCTTTCGATCACGGCGTCGGGTACCGAGACGATTTCGGGTCCCGAAGACGCCCAAATAGCGATGCGCATCGACGAGAGCGCACCCGAGATTGCGGGCAACGAGGAGGCGCTACCGCTTTCGTCGCTGTCGCTCGATACCGGGGAAGGGAGCGTCGAGGACTCGACGCTCTCCGTTAGCGTCGAGACCGCCACCCTCGACGCACACGACGCGACGGTCGACGACGTGGTGATCTACGAGGAGGTCGACGGCGACTGGCAGCGAGCGCAGACGAATCCTGTAGAGAGTATCGAGGACGGAACGCAGTTCGACGCCGATACGAGCGGCGACGGCCAGCTCGTCGTCGCGCTCGAGGAGTCCCCGATCAGGGCGACCGAGCTTTCGCTCGACCGAGAGCGGATCGACGCGGGCGAGAGCGTCGAGGTCACGGCCGCCGTCGAGAACACCGGGAATGTCACGGAAACGAGCCAGGTCTCGCTGCTCGTCTTCGGCGAGGTCGTCGACACACAGGAAGTGACGCTCGAACCCGGTGAGGAAGGGACCCTTACCTTCACCCAGCGAGTCGACTCGCCCGGCAGCCACACCGTCGAGGTCGCCGGCGAGAGCCAGCAGCTCGAAGTCGAGGGCGAGGAACCAGCGGGTGAGGCGGGCACGGAAGGCGAATCGAGCGGCTATCTCGCCATCGCCGCCGGCTCGCTGGTCGCGCTGCTCTTGTTCGTCTGGTGGCGACGCTCACCGGAGGAGTGAGTGCTCTCGGTCGCGAGTCATCGTCCAGCCAACGCCGACCGCTCCGGCATCAGCTGGGCAGATAGTTGCGACCGAAAGTGTAAGCCGTTTTTGCGATCGTCATGACAGCGCCGTTCGACTCGACGACGTAGTAGGGAACGAGATCCGCCGAGAACTTCGCCTTATACCGACAGAGCCGCTCGGTGTTCGCCCCCATCAGATCGTACCGTGTGATGCTCGCGAGATCGGGATCGGTCGCAATATCCTCGATGATCCGCCAGTGGACCGCGCTGTTGACGCTCGTTCCCTCGTAGTCAGCCCGCGCGCCCCCCTGCCAGAAGTAGGCCATCTCGTTCGAGTAGAGGACGGTGATCCCGCTGAGGAACTCCCCGTTCGAATCGCGCGCGACGTAGACCCGCACACGATCCCCGAGGCCGGAAACGAGATCGCGGACGTACGCCCACTCGATGGGAAACGGTTCGTCCTGCTCCTCGTAGCGCGCGCGAGTGTCCTCGTAGACCGCCCGTACGCCCTCGATTCCCTCGATAGCGATCTCGATCGGGAGATCTTCGGCGTCCCGGACCTCACGCCGGAGGCTCTTGCTGAACGACGAGCGGATTTCTTCGACGTTTCCACCGATCCCCAAGCAGTACGTAAAGGCGTTGGAAACGTCGAAATCCGCCCACAGAAATGGTCGGGGATCGTCGTAAGCTGCGTTACACTCCATTCGAAACAGCGTTCGCGAGCTGTTGCCACCCAGCTCGTCGAGAGCGCCGTCAGTGAACTCCCTGTTTAGCTTCTCGCGTTTCCGGCGTTTCGGACTCGTTGGCATGAGAATCGGGCCGAGCCGGGGGACGCCCATCCCCGGCGGCGGCGAGAAAACCGCCGTTCCGATCCCGTTTTGCCGGAGGAATGCGGGCATGAGCGCAAGCGGCTGTTCGCCCTTCGTTGCACCCAGTAAGTGGAGTTCGCCGTCCGTGTGCGTTTCGAGCACCGAAAGCGCCTCGGCGGTGTGAAAGACCTCGAACCCCGCCGAGGGGAGCATCCGGTCCCATTCGGAGAGGCTGATGCGTTCGACGTTCATATCTCTCTACTGTCGAGGAGAAGGGGATTGTTATCCGTGCCTTACCCCCTCCTCTACCTCGATCGTCCGCGCCGACAGCCTCTCATATACCGTCGGACAGATGCTTTGATAGATGTTCGCCGGAGCGGTGCGGTGAACAGTATCAGCCGTTCTGTCCGACGGTATAACACTCGCCGGGCGGCCCGACCCACGCACCCATCTCCAATGCACGTTCCACGAGACGTTCGTACAGCCCTCGGTAGCCGGGGAACTCCCGCTCGTTGAAGTAGCGCGGATGAAAGAGCACGGTCATCACCGCGTCGTTCTCGCGCGCCTCTGCGAGCAGCGCTTCGCACTCGCGCCACGGATCGGAAGCCCCGAGAGCGACCTCCATGATCGTCAGCGGGAAGACGAGAAACTCGCTGTCAAAGGGGCGAAGGGGATGGTAGCCGTGTGAGAACCCACAGGTCGTACTCGATCCGAGGCTCGTATCGTACTGTAGCCCCATCCCGGCGTGCGTTCGCCACGTTTCAGGGGGATCGATTCGGAGGTGGTGTTGGCGGGTTCCGCGCACCTCGTGACCCAAAATATCTTCCAATACGTTCTTCTCGTGGCGAAGTCGGGGTTCGTTTCGGGCCGAATCGTACGACCCGTGCAGCCCGACCTCCCAGCCCCCCCGATCGAGCCGGCGGATGATCTCGATGATCTTACTCTCCGTAACGTCGTAGCGCCCGAGATGTTCGATCCACCGGCTCGGGTCCGTCCACTGGCGGCGCGGTTTCGAGAGCAGCGACGGCTCGTTCAGGAAGTAAAACGCCGAGCGCACCCCCAGATCCTCCTCGATCGCCATCACCTCCTCGAACTGCCAGTAGGGGTTCTCCCCCAAAAGCAGGGTCCGAAAACGGGACGGATCGCGTTTCGTGACCCCATCGTAGAGCGACTGATAGGTCTTGTACGGGCGGTCGACGTCGTGGGTCAGACAGACCGCGAACTCATAGGGATTATCGCAGAGACTCATAAATTCCTGTTCACTAACTGACCGACATGGCCCTTGCAGTACGAGAAACGATCCGGCTGGCGACGATAATCCCTATCATTACCCATCCTCGATCGCGCCAACGATCCGTTCTGCTGCACGCCCGTCGCCAAAGATGTCGGGCTGGGGTGGCCGGTCGCCGTTTTCCGAAAGCGCCTCGCGGATCAGTTCGCGATCCGCGCCCACGAGCCGGTTCCAGCCTGACTCGACCGTGCCGTCCCATTCGGTCTCCTCGCGCAGCGTGACACACGGCGTTTCGAGCATGAACGCCTCCTTCTGTGCACCCCCCGAATCGGTCGCGACCCGCTCTGCACCCGCGAGCAGGCGGACGAAATCGAGGTAGCCGACCGGTTCGATGAGATGGAAATCCTCGCTCAAACGCTCGTCGAGTCCCAGCGCTTCGATTCGGTTCCGTACTCGGGGATGGGCCGGAAACACGACCGGGAGTGGATGCTCGTCGAGGGTTTCGAGGATGGTTCGGAGACGCTCTCCATCATCCGTGTTCCGGGGCCGGTGGACCGTCGTGAGAACGAACTCGCCGGGGTCGACCGGAAGCTCGTCGAGAACACCTCCATTGGTTTCGGTGACGTACTCGCGTGCCCACTGGATCGCATCGAACATCACGTCGCCGGTCAGGACCACCCCTTCGGTAATCCCCTCGCGTTCTAAGTTCTCGATCGCGCGGTCGATCGGGGCGTACAGCAGATCGGAGATGTGGTCGGTCATGATCCGGTTCAGCTCCTCCGGCATCCGCCGGTTGTAGCTTCGCGTGCCCGACTCGACGTGAGCGAGGGTCGGGGAGAGCTTCGCGGTAGCGATCGCCGCCGCGAGCGTCGAGTTGGTATCACCGTAAACGATCACCGCATCCGGCTCCTCTTCGTCGATGATCCCCTCGATTGCCGCGAGCATTCGCCCCGTCTGTGCGCCGTGGGACCCCGAGCGAACGTCGAGATCGTAGTCGACCGCGGGGATGTCGAGCTCGTCGAGAAACACCCCCGAGAGGGTCTCGTCGTAGTGCTGGCCGGTGTCGACGAGCACGTTCTCGTGTCGGTTTTTCTTCAATACCCGACAGACCGGGAACAGCTTGATATACTGGGGTCGCGTGCCGAAGACGTTGAGTACTTTCATTGTGTTTATGGTTCGAGTTAGTCGTGAAACCGTTCCTCTAAGTGTTCGTTCGTCCGCATATCAAGGATCATCGCGGCGATGATCGAAAGGAAACCACAGAAAAACAGGATCGAGGAGGCGACCCAGCCAACTGGGTCGGCGCTCCGTCGAGACGGGCGCGCCGCCTGTGCGAGCGCGCCCACGGCGAGTGCGAGCGTGCCCGCTCCGAGATAGTAAAGAAAGGCAAGCGGATGAAAATCGCTCATGAGGTATTTGGTGTTGATCCGCCAGAGAAATTTTCGCACCAACAGCCTCGACAGCCGGGGGATAAACCGCGAGTAGACGATCGTGCTCGACTCCTCGCCGTAGACCGCCGGCATCGCCACGTCCGCGACGCGCATGTTGTTCGCGTTGAGCGAGATCAGGAGATCGTTACAGAAGCCGTAATCCTCGTACAGCGTCTCGAAGCGGACGGTTTCGATCGCGTTCGCGGAGATGGCGGTGTAGCCGTTCTGGGGATCCATCGTCTTCCAGTAGCCGCTTGCGATCTTCGTCAGGAGGGTCAAAACGGTGTTTCCGAACACCCGCCACGGGGACATCCCCTTGCGGAACTCCCGGCCGACGAGTCGGTTGCCCTTTGCGAAGTCCGCACCGCCCTCGACGACCGGGTCGATGATCCGATCGAGGTTCGCGGGATCCATCTGCCCGTCGCCGTTCATCACCGCCACCACCTCGATCCCGTCGGCGAGCGCGTGTGCATAGCCGCGTTTGATCGTCCCGCCGACGCCCCGGTTCTCCTCGTTTCGCAGGGCGACCACCGGCTCGTCGAACAGCGTCGTTCCGCCGTCGGTGCCGCCGTTTGCGATCGCGTAGGGGCGAGTCGTTCGTTCGTTCTCCTTGCGAGCGGTCTCACGGATCTCCGCCCACGTCCCGTCGGTCGAGCGGTCGTCGATGGCGTAGACGCGATCGACGACGGACGGAACCGTCTCGATCACGCGCCCGACAAAGCCCGCTTCGTTGTACGCCGGAACGACCACACCGAGCGTTTTGCCCTTGTACATCGTCACCTCCGTATCACGGCCGAATCGAGCGTCGTCATCGACCGCCGTACGATCGTGAACCGTTCGTGATCCATGGCCCGCGATTCGACCGAACGAACCGTTGTTATCCGTCGCTTTCTCCGCCCGCGGAGCGAGTAGGCCACCCTGATGGGTGGTAGCGAGCGACTACCCGCTGTACGCTCGCCATAACAACGGTCCCGTCCGGGTGATATGCGACGATGCCAGAGAGTTTATCCGCGTTCGATCGGACCACCGACGGGAGTCGCGTCCGCAGGGCGCTAACCGGAATCGTATACGCGCCACACCGGCTCGAAAAGGAGGACGTTTTCGAGGTCCTCTACAATCCACGTCGACGCCACACGTTAGAACGCCTCGCCCAGCACGACCGACCCCATTCGATGGACGAACTCGTCGAGCGGATCGCGGCCAAGGAGAACGATATCCCGATCGGCGAACTCGAACGCCAGCAGCGCCGTCGCGTTCACGTCTCGCTCTATCAGACCCATCTCCCGCTGCTCGAAGAGATCGGCGCGATCGAGTACGACCGTGAGGCGAACCGGATCGAGTCCGGGAAGATCCTGCGCGAACTCACCCCGTATCTCGATATCCCCGCCACGACGACCGTGCCGTGGCGTGCGTACTACGGCCGATTGCTCGCGGGCTACGCCGGTCTCGGGGTGGTCGTTCTCGTCGGGCTACTCGGCGCGCCCTCGCTTTCGACGCTCGCCGTTGCTGGCGCGCTCCTGTTTTTCGCGCTTGCGTGTATCCACACCGTTGTGGCCCTTCGCAGATCAGTCACCTCGTTTTCGATCTGATAGGGATTATCGTCGCCAACCGGATCGTTTCTTGTACTCGCACGGTCCACGTCGGTCGGTTAATGACAAGAACACTATGAAATTCTACGATAATCCCTATGAGTCGGTCTTACCCCTCGATCACGGTCGGGTCGAAGCGCTCGCGTGGAGCCGTCGAGAGCTGAGGGATTCGCTCGACGTTGCCCCCCTGTTCGGCGACGGCGACGATCAGCTCCGTGAGGTTGACCTTGTCCGCGAGATACGCACAGCGGCGCTGCTGGAGCTGCTCTACACGCTGCTCGTCGGCGAGCAGTTCGTCGGTCAGCTCGATCACCTCCTCGAAGGTCGCGACGTTGTGGATCAGCCCCGCGCGTTCGAGTTCGATGAAGTTGCCCATGTCGTTCTCGCCGACGAAGGAGTTAGACCGGATCGCGGGCGTCCCGAGCAAGCCCGCCTCGGTGACGACCGTCTGGGAGTCCGCAACGAGCAGGCGTGCCTCGGCGAGCGCGTCGTGAAGCAACGCCGGATGCACGTCGAACGGCTCTCCACGAGTTCCTTCGAGATCGATATGTCCACCCTCATCGGAGACGAACACGGTGAGACGGTGGCCGAGATACTCGATGAGATCGAGGCGCTCTCGGTGGCTGAAGCCCGAGTGGTTCACGTCGTGGTGCGAGCCAAAGGCGTTGAACCGGAGGACTGCAAAGGGTTCGTCGCGATCGACCTCGAGTGCGTTGCGAACGGCGGGGTCCGGCGTAAAGACGTCGGGATGGAGGTACGCACACTCCTTGTAGCCCGCGAATCGATAATGGTTCTTCCCCAACTCCTTTCGGAAGGCCTCGGGCGTGAGGATCGCCTTTGCGAACGGCTGGGAGACGAGATGGTCGAGCGAGGTCGGCTCGGAATCGAGCAGGAGGATGGTCGGCGTTCTCGAAATCGCCCCGCTGTGGGCCGCATACGCCCCCATGCCGACGATCAGGTCGGGATCGAACCGCCGAACCGTCGGGATGATGCGTGCGTAGTGACCCGGGAGGTTTCTGAGCAACGAGCGCTTGGTCGTCCCACACGCCCCATAGGAATGGTACGGAAGGTCGTAGCGATCGAGAAGCGCAAGCGTACAGCCGTAGTCCCGAGCCAGTATGCGAACCCGGTGGCCCGCAGCCCGGAGTCGGGAAACCGCGTGTTTGTACAGGTGGACGTGCGCTGGCGTGTTCGTGAAAAAGACGAAGTTCATCTGCGTATCACCGGCTACGGCGTCGATCCCCCTTATTACAGTGTTCTTTCAAGGGCGTATTTTCGAACGAGCGGCGGTATGGCGGACATAACAAACCCCTCGGTCGATAGACTTCCCGGACATGCTACAGGACAGCTCGCTCGCCGACTCTCGCTCTCGTGCGTCGGGACTCGATACCCACCTGTTAGCGGAGACGCTTCGATACGCCCGCACCCGGAACTACCGCGGGTGGGACTACTGCGACGGGATGAGCAGCGCGCTCTTGCAGGCAGTTCCCATCGAGAACATGTGGCTCAATCTCGCGGTTCAGGAGTCCGCAAAGCGCGCCCCAGTGAACATCAGACCGTATCTGCTGATCGAACAGCGACGAAACTACAAGGGGACGGCGCTGTTCGCACTCGCGAACCGAAACGCCGCGGCAGTGCTCGGCGAGAAACGGTACGAAGAGGAAGCGACTCGCTTACTCGACTGGCTGATCGAGAACCGAATCGAGGGCAAAAGCGGGTTTTGTGGTGGGCATCGCCACTACATCCAGCATCTCGACCGGGTCGGCAGCCCGGAGGACCCCGACGTGGTCTCGACGAGCTACGCCGTTCGTGCGCTGCTTTCGGGGGCCGATCTCGACGACCGGTATCCCGAGATCGCCCGAACGACCCCCGAGTTCGTCCGCACCGAACTCGAGTTCACGACCCACGACGACGACACCGCACGCATGAAGTACGTCCCGACACACGGCGACGAGTACTACACCCTCAACGCGGAGGCGATCGGCGCGCGGATGCTCACCGATCTCGGCGACTACTTCGGGGACGAGGAGCTACTCGTAATGGCCCGAGGCCTCCTCGATTACGTCGTCGAGTGCCAGACGGAGATCGGCGGCTGGATGTACCGCGATCCCCCCGAGAGCTCGCATCTCTCGATGGACGGCCACCACAACGGCTTCATCATCGAATGCCTGCTCCGATATCAGGCGGCGACCGGTTCGGATCGGTACGAAAAAGCGCTCTCTCACGCGATCTCCTTCTACCGAAACACCCTCTTTAACGCCGATGGATCGCCCAACTGGGACGAGAGTCGGAGCTACCCGAAGGACATCCACGCCGTCTCGCAGGGAATCCTCGTGTTCACCGCGATCGACGATCTGGCGTTCGCGGCGCGGATCATCGACTGGGCGCTTGCGAACCTCTATGCTGGAAACGGCCGGTTCTACTACCGAAAACAGCGCCTTTACACCCGGCGGATCACGCTCATGCGGTGGTGTCAGGCGTGGATGGCCTACGCCATCTCGGCGTACATGAGAAAACAGCGGAACCCCGCATCCAATCCCGTCTGCGGACTATGAGGCGGGTGAAGCTCGAAGGGATTACGGATGGACGGATCGACGCCACCGCGGCCAACAGCCTTTTTCGCGAACCGCGAGGGGTTTCTCGGGGGAGGTTCGAGCGAGTCGGGCGGGTCCCGAACCCGGCGAGCGGGCGGGAGCGACTCATCCACCAGCTCGTGAGCGCGCCGCCGGGAAAGGCGCTGCTCGAACGGTGTGTTGGTGCGTTTTCGGCGCTCACCGTCCGCCGGCTCTCGGAGGCGACGCTGATCGCGACCACCGGCCGATGGCTGCTCGCCTCACGCGATGGGGGGGAGACGTGGTCGGTTCGTCGCGGGCTGCCCGACTCATCGGGGCCGAAGGGCGTCCTTCCGACGGGGATCGCTCGTCACGCGGGCGAGGTGTATCTCGGCGAGTACCCCCTCGATCACGACACCGTCCCGAAACTGCTTCGTTCGCGGGACGGGGGCTGGACGTGGGAGAGAGTAAGAGGGTTTCCCGGCGTTCGCCATCTGCATGGTGTGCAGTCCGATCCGTATACTAACGATCTCTGGGTTACGACCGGCGACCGCGACGAGGCGTGTCGGATCTACCGCCGTCGCGATGGCGAGTGGACGGTCGTCGGAAGCGCCAGCCAGCGGTGGCGGGCCGTCGAACTGGCCTTCACTCCTACTCATGTTCTCTGGGGGATGGACAGCGTCTACTCGAAGGAGAATCACGTCCTGAAGCTTTCGCGAACGGAGATCGGACGGTCGGCTCCCGAACCGGTCTGTACGCTCGATGGCTCCGTGTTTTACAGCGCGGCCCTCGATATCGGCGACGAGCGGTGGGTGGTCTTCTCGACGAGCGTCGAGCCGGGGCGCGATTCGACGGCTCCACCGGAGAGCCCCGCCGGCGACGCCGGCGGACTCGCGCGGGTCGTCGCCGCATCGAGTCGTACCGGATTCACCGACTGGCACGAACTCGCCGCGTATCGTCGCCACCGGAGTCCGAGCGATCGCCTGAATCCCCGCGGGATGCTCCCCCGGTCGAGTGCGTACGTCCACTTCGCTTCCGACCCCGAGCGGGGGGTCGTACTAAATCCCTACAACACGGCCCGAGACGACGGAGCGCTGGTGGTCGTTTCGCCGTCGGTGTTCGCGACGCTTTCGCGGCACTCGCGCCTCGAACCCGCGGTAAGCGATGGATAACAAGGGCGAACCCCGGCGACGCGCCTTATAGGGATTCTCGTAGATGTTTGTTCGCCGAACGAGCAACGTGAATCCGTCGAGTGAAAAACGCCCCCGGTCGGCTACGAGAACCCCTATCAGCGTTCACAGGAGAATCTCGATGCTACTCAATGACAGCTCCTCGCAGGTTAGAAAACGAAAGGCAACGGTAACGCTCGCGATCGGCTATCTCGCGCTTTCGGTCGCGATCTGGATCGCCCGTATGAACCCCGCGACGGGTCACGAGGTCTCGTTGTATCTGGCGACGCCGCCGGGGTTCTGGGTCGGTCTCGCGCTTTCGGTGCTCATCTCGCTGCTAATCGCGCTGTACGGCGGCTTTTCGGGGCTGCAAGCGGCGGCGATCGGTCTCGGCGGGCTGGCGACCGTCTCGGTCACCGCCCTGCCGTTGATCCGCGGCTATCACTTTTACGGGCTCTATGACTCGCTGACGCATCTGGGATGGGCCAACGATATCGCCTCGGGTACGCTCGATCCGATCGGGCTGCTGTACCCCGGTATTCATCTGGTTTCGCTGATGATCGCGGTCGTAACCGGTCTCGATACGGCGACGGCGATCCTTCTCATGGTCGTTACCTTCGTGTGTGTCTTTCTCGTCTTCGTTCCGCTGACGGTCAGAACGATCGTTCCGGGTCGAGAAGCGCTGTTCGTCGGGGCGTTTTCGGCCTTTCTCCTCCTGCCCATCACCCATCTGAGTACACATATGAACGCGCATACGATGACGCAGTCGATCTTCTTTTCCGCACTGCTCGTCTTCCTTCTGGTGAAGTTCATCGCGACCCCGCTTTCGAACCCACTGTCGCTCGCGCTGTCCCTGCTCCTTGCGCTGACCGTCGGCGTGAGCGTCATCTTCCACCCCCAGCTTGCGGCGCACGTCCTCATCGCGTTCGTCGGGGTCTGTGCGGTACAGGTGGGTTACCGGCTGCTTGCGCGAGATCATCCGGCTCACGAGCATCCGGTAGTGTACGGCCATACGGCGTTTCTCGCCGGCGTGTTCGTCTTCTGGTCGTCGAACCACGGGCTGTTCGTCGGGATCGGCGCGCGGGCGGTCGGCTCCGCCGTCGACTTCGTCCTCGGGCGGAGTACCGAGTCGGCCGGTGCGGCCATCGGCTCACAGAGCGCGTCGCTGCTCGCGATCGGCGGGAGCGTCGGGGTAGTGTTCTTTAAGCTGTTTTTCGTGAGCCTGCTGTTCTGTCTCGCCACCGCGGCGCTCGTCCTCGCGGCGCTCTCCCCGTCGTGGCGGCGTCGTGCGCCGAACACCACACGACTGAGTCTGTGTACCGCGGCGGGGCTCGCCGCATTAGGACCGGTGTTCGTCTTCTATTTTATCGGCACACTATCGGAGATGTACTTCCGGGTGTTCGGGCTGATGATGCTGTTCGTGACGATTTTGGGTGCGGTGGCGTTCACGCTCGGGGCGAACGCCCTTTCGGAGCGCCTCTCGACGAGCACGGTCAAACCGATCGTCGCGGGCGTCCTCGTCTGTCTGCTCGTTCTCTCGCTGATTACGGTCTTTCCCTCGCCGTACATCTACAACCAGTCGCCCCACGTCACCGAACAGCAGCTCCACGGCCACGCCGTCGCGTTCGACAACCAGCACGAAGAGACGCCGTACGTCGGGGTCCGAACCGGGCCCTACCGGTACGTCGATGCGATCTACGGCGGGGGCCGAACCAGCGCGTTCAGCGAGGAGGTCCCGAGCGAGGCGATGCACGAGGGGCTGCCCGCCCACTTCGAGGGTGATCGCTACGTCGTGGTCACGGAGACCGACGAGCAACGCGAGGTCGAGGCGTACCACGAGCTTCGCTACGGCGAGTCGGATTTCCAGGCGGTCGGCTCCCAGCCCGAGGTGCATAAGATCCACTCGAACGGCGAGTTCGACCTCTACCTCGTCGATTCCGAACGCGAAGCGACCGAGCCGCCCGACCAGCCCGAGCAGCTGGCGTAGGCAGAAATCGAGAGAAGAGGGCTGAAACGGGGGTAAGCCGTCTATAACAATGCGCGAAACGTTCGATGATCCAAGCGACTATGGTCGTTGACACAGCGGTGATCGGCGCGGGCGAAGTCTCGGACAGCCATCTCTCGGCGCTCGTTGGCAGCCCCCGAACGAACCTCGTTGGGGTGTGTGATCTCGACGAGGCTCGGGCGAGCGCCGCCGCCGAAAAATACGACACGACGCCCTACTTCGATATGGACGATCTCATCGAGCGAACGGATCTCGACTGGATCCACATCTGCACCTCCGTCCAGACCCATCTCCCGCTCGCGAAAAAAGCGATTCGAGCGGAGATCCCCGTGCTGGTCGAAAAACCCACGACCGAGACCGTCGCGGAACTCGAGGAGCTCGAAGCGCTTTCTGCGGACCACGATATCCCCGTCTCGCCGGTTCACCAGCACCTGTTCGACCCCGCGATGCGCGATGCGCGCACACGGATCCGCTCGGGCGAGATCGGCGCGGTTCGCGGCGTCGATCTCGTGTATACCGGCCATACCTATCCTGATGAAGCCAACCGGGGGACCTGGGTGTTCGACCTGCCGGGCGGCGAGTTCGAGGAGGGGCTGCCCCACCCGCTGTATCTCGTCCTTGGAACCGGCGGCTACCCCCGAAGCGAGGCGGATATCTGTGCGATGAACAGCCTCGTCGGCGACTATAATGGCACGTTCGACTACGACTCCGCGGGGATCCAGTACACCACCGAGACGGGCGCGCTCTGTAGTGCGACGATGCTCGCGGGCGGCACGCAAAAGCGGATGATTCACATCCACGGCGATGAGGCCTCCCTCATCGTCGACATGATCCTCCAAGTCGTCCATCAGGTCGAGGGCGATTACAAGGGTTCGACGGTCGGAAAGGTAAAACAGAGCCTGAAGTACGCGGGCGGCCAGTTCGTCGGGCTGGGCAAAAACGCCCGCCTCGTCGCCAAAGCAACCGTGAGCGACGAGTGGACGCCGAAGATGCAGGTCAATCCCCACAACTACCAGATCGACCGCACCGCCTACGCCCTCGAAAACGGCCACGAGATGCCCGTCCCCCTGAGCGAAGCCAAATGGACGATCCGGTTGATGGAGGCGCTGCGCGAGGCCGCTGGCACGGAGCGGGTCGCGGTCGCCGGACGGGAGTAGGGGAGTCGAAGAAGCCCTCGGTCGAGCGATTGTAACCATTCGATGTCAGCAACCGACAAAATCATCGGCGGACTGAAAGCCCAGCTGCTCTCGGAGGGGGTTCGCGTCGTCGCGAACGGACTCGTCATTATCCTACTGGCCCGAGTGTTTCTCGATCCCGAGGAGTACGGCCTGCTGTTTCTCGCGATCTCGGTGTTCGGGGTGGCGGTGCTGTTCAGCCAGTTCGGGATTGCGAAATCCGGCGCGCGCTACGTTGCGGAGTACCGGGAGCGGGATCCGGGGCAGGTCCCGCATATCATCCGCACCTCGCTGTTCTATCTCGTAGTAATGATCCTGCTCGTCGGCGGGACGATCACGCTGCTTCACGAGCAGATCGCCCACGCCATCGGCGAGCCGGCGGTCGCATCGCTCCTCGTCTTCGGACTTGGCTACGTCGCCTTCGAAACCCTGCGGTCGTATCTCTCGCACATCCTGCAGGGCTTCAACAGGATCACGCTGAGTGCGATTGTCGGCATCATCGGCAACGTCGGACTCATAACGTTCGTCCTTCTGTTTCTCTTTCTCGGCGGCGGCGCGGCCGGTGCGCTGCTCGGCTATATCGTCGGGTACGGGATCGCATCCGCGGCAGGGCTGGTGATGGTGGTTCGCATACTCGAGGGCCACGAGAAAGCCGACGCGATCGGCCACGACCTCCCTCGGCGCATCATCGAGTACAGCGTCCCCCTGACCGCGACCGGCGGGGCGAACGTCCTGTACAAACAGGTCGACACGATCCTGATCGGCGTCTTCCTGACCCCGATCGCCGTCGGCTACTACACGCTCGCAAAACAGATCGCGGACTTCGTTATCGCGCCCGCGAGCTCGCTCGGCTTCACCGTTGCCCCGACCTACGGCGAGCACAAGGCAAGCGGCGAACTCGACGCCGCAGCACGCATCTTCGAGACGACCTTCGAGTACACCGTACTCCTCTACATCCCGGCGGCGGCCGGTCTCGTGTTGGTCGCAGAACCCACCGTCGAGTTCATCTTCGGTGCGGACTACCTGGGCGCAGTTCCGGTAATCCAAGTGCTGAGCGGGTTTATCGTCCTCCAGGCGATCGATAAGATCACCAACGACGGGCTGGATTTCCTCGGTCGGGCACGCGCGCGCGCGATCTCGAAGGGGTCGACCGCGATCCTCAACTTCTTCCTCAACCTGCTGCTCATCCCGCTGATCGGCGTCGTCGGAGCCGCCATCTCGACCGTCGTCGGCTTTTTCATCATGGTTCTCGTGAACGTCTACATCATCCACCGCGAACTCACGCTCTCGGTCGGTCGCCTGCTGCGAAGCGTCGGTCTCGTCTGTCTCGTCACCGTCGGGATGTGCGCGGTCATCCTGTTTTTCATGCCCTACGTCACCAACGTTCTCGTTCTCTTCGCCGTCGTCGGGCTCGGTGGCGTCGTCTGGTTCTTTCTCTCCGTGCTCTGTGGCCTGCTCGATCCCCGCGAGGCGATCGATGTCGTCCGCTAGGGCGGCGTTCGCTCCCTGATCGGCGATTCGTCGATGGCGCGTTCGCTCGCCGTCCGCATGGTTTCGACCGAAAGCGAGGTCCGCTTTCGGCGTGCCGCGAGATACGAAAGCACCCGGTTCAGTCGCCGGAAATCCGGCTCATCGAGCAAGTTGTTCGGGTGAAGCCAGAGGTGGAAGACGCCATCCTCGGTGACCGCGCGCTCGATCCCCGCTTTCGCCTGTCGGACGATCGGATCGCCGAACGCGGGCTCGACGAACGAGCGGGCGATCCCCTCGAACCCGAACAGATCGAGGGAGGCTGGGAGGTCGACCAGGCCGTACTCATCCGCCGTCGGGGAGACGAGCGGCGGGGCGCTCCGCACGACCGTCGCATCGAGGAGCTTGCCGGCCCGCGGCGTCGGGAGCGAATCGAACCACCAGCTCGGACGAGTCCCTCGATAGCACGTAAAGCCGTACGAGGAAAGCACGCTCCGATAGCCGACGTTGTTCCGAGGGAAGACGAACGAGTGGAGCGGAACCCCCATCGATGCAGCCGCCTTGATGCTCGCTTCGACCTCCGCGACCGCGATCTCGCGGGTCGTCTCTCGCTTCCCGAACTCGACGTGTGAAAAGCTGTGACAGCCGATCTCGTGGGGCGTCTCCGCGCTTTGTATCTCGCGAACGAGATCGGGCCCGAACCAGCTGTCGTGATTCTCTGCTTTGCCCCCCGGATCGCGGGCGAACCAGTCGGGCGAGGCGGGATGCGTCCTGTGGAAGCCGTCACACTCCGGTAAAAACAGGTGGCCCACGATCGCCCACGTCGCCGGAATGGAGAACTTTTCGAGGGTGGCGAGCAGTCGTTCCCACGAGGGTCTTGCCGCCTCGATCCGGCGATCGGGCGGGTTCGGGAGGTCGTGAAACCCCCAGGCGAGTTCGGCGTCGATCGAGAGCACGACCGTTCCCATACGAGCCAGATCGATCGAGTGAGACTTTGTAATCCCGTGCTTATCCGGGTGGCGAGCGGGCCATCGGGATCGAGCGGGAGGTGGCCTCGCTTCGAGTGATTACTTCGCCGTAGGATACGGATAACAACCAGTCGAGGGCGAGAGACGATCGCATGGCTCAAACAGCCGATACGAGCGAGAGAGGCGACCAGTATGCGTTTCGGTTCTACGAACCGGGAGACAGATCGGCGTTCGTCTCGCTCTACGGGGAGACGTTTGGCGACACGAGCGAGAGATGGTTCGACTGGAAGTACGTCGAGAACCCGGCGACCGAACACGTTCCGGTCGTCGTCGCGACGTGGGAGAACGAGCTGGTCGGGGCGCGCCCGTGTGTCCCGTTTCGAATGCGGGTCGGCGACCGGCGAGCGACTGCGATCCGGTTCGGCGATACGATGGTGGCCCCGGACCACCGCCGTCAGGGGCTGTTCACCCGGATGACCCGCCGGATGATCGAGTACTACGCCGCACTGGAGCCGGCGTTCGGCTTCAACCACCCCAACGAGTTCTCGCTGCCGGGCTACCGGACGCTGGGCGGGCGCGTGATCGGCCAGCTCCCGGTCGCCTACCGGATCCAGAACCCGGCGGCGCTGCTCTCCGGTCGTCTCACCGGACCGGTCGCACGCGGCGTTTCGATGGCGACCCCGCTCGCGCGGGCGTATCTCGACGGGCGCGAGCGGTTGGTCGAGACCGACTCGGGGATCAGCGTCACACGACACACCACCGCACCCACGGAGACGCTCGCGGCGCTGTACGATCTCGACCCACCGGAAGGGATCCACGCCGAGCGAACCCCCGCGTTCTACGAATGGCGGTTCGGAAACCCCCAGTGGCGCTACAGCACCTACGTCGCCCGCCGGGAGAAGCCGATCGCCGCGATCGTCACCGGAACACGAAAAATCGACGGTGCGACGGTGACGACCCTCACGGAGGCCGTCCCGATGGCGGGGAACAGCGCTCGAAATGCCGCGTTCTCCGCGCTCGTCGGTCGGATCATCGAAGACACGGTTGCGTCCGATCTGCTTGCGTACAACGGTCGGGCGATCCCCGAGGGTGTGTTGCGCTCGTTCGGCTTTCATCGCGACAGCCGAGCGCCGCTTTCGTGGTTGGCGAACGAGACGCAGCTCGTTGCCTATGAACTCGGTGGGAACGTGTGTCCGGAGTGGCGCGTAAACGGTACGAACCTGCTTGATGCGTCGAACTGGTCGCTTTCGTTCTGCGAACAGGACGCGCGCTAGCCGCCCGGCTCCTCGGCCATCACCCGCTGGTAGACCGAGCAGTACTCGGCGTGGTCGAAGCGATCGCGGTCGTTACAGATGTCGGCGTGCATCGGCGAGACGAACTCCTCCGCGCCCGCGCAGTACGCCCGCGGATGGTCGAACTCGTTCGATTCGTCGTGCGTTCGGTATTCGAGATATGGACAAACCATACGCTCGAATACTGGAACCAACGGGGTTTGTTATGGCGAGAATATACTATCTGAAGATTGTCATTTTTTCACTAGATCCGAGAGAAGGGTTGGGTGGACGGCCAGCGATGACCCGTCATAAGGACGGTTGTCGTCTCTTAGCGCTGATCGCCTATCGGAGTCAGACGATCAGCGCTAAACAGTTACAACCGCCCGTCTCATAGGAATTCTCGTTAGAAACCATAGAATCCAGATGAACGAACCAGCCGCCGTGGCTCAGATGATCAGTTGAAAAACGATGATCGGCAACGAGAATCCCTATCAGTTCATCCCGAGGATCGTCCGTGCCTCCGTGGGTGTCGCGATCTCCCGGCCGAGATGTTCGATGATGGCGGCCGAACGTTCGACGAGCTGGGCGTTGCTCTCTGCGGGCCGGCCGCGGTCGAAGTAGAGGTTGTCCTCCATGCCGACTCGTACGTGACCCCCCAGTAACACCGCCATCGTCGTCAGCGGGAGCTGGTGTTTCCCGGTCGCGAGCACGTTGAACTCCGCATGGTCAGGGAGGTTGTCGACGAGGTTCAGCAGGTTTCGCGGGCTCGGCATCGAGAACGTTCCGCCGCCGAAGATCAGGTTGATGTAGTACGGTTTTTCGAGCAGACCGAGTTCGATCAGCCGGTGGCTCTCGTTCAGATGCCCGTTATTGAAGGCTTCGAGCTCGGGTTTGATCCCCTTTTCTCGCATCTCGCGGGCGAGCGACTCGATGTTGTGTCGGGTGTGCTCGGTGATGATATGCTGTTGGCGGTTGAACGGACCCATATCGAGCGACGCCATCTCGGGGGCCGGATCGGTTCGGATCCCTCGAACACGCTCGTCGTAGGCGCTCTGACCCCCGGTCGTGTTCTGGATGATGATATCCTCACAGTGTTCGCGGATCGCGTCGTTTACGTCCTGGAGTCGCTCGGCGGAGTTCTCGCCGAACTCGTCGCGGCCGTGGACGTGGGCGATCGACGCCCCCAGTTTCTCGCACTCGCGGATATCTCGGGCGATCTCCTCGGGCTGTTCGGGGAGGTTCGGATTGGCGTCCTTGCCGTGGACGCCGCCGGTCGTTGCCACCGTCAGGATGACGTTCGTGCCGTCGAGGTAGTCGTCGTAAGTCATGGGTTGGGGGAGGAGGGCGCGGCGTCAGCCGGGCCACTGTCATGTTCTCACAGACAGCTATCGTTATCGCGGCCTTACTGCCCCCACTCGGCGCAAGCGATCGTGCTCGCGATTGAAATGTGATCCATACGGCGTGTGAAAAGAGGTAACGTCGGGATAACTATGGCCCATCGTCGCCGTTCTGTAGCTA
>JADFQH010000179.1 GCA_022561895.1 Methanobacteriota archaeon
GCGTCGTGGGCTACCGTAACCACCTGTAGGTCCTCGGAGGCGGTCGTTCCGATCGCTTCGTCCCCACTCCACAGCAGCGGGTCGGTCAGCTCCCGCACCCGCTCTTCGACACCTCCTGTCACACCCCAGACACCGGCCATACACCAATGTAGGAATTGAAACACGAATACTTATCGGCTGGCTAACGAAATTTACGAACACGCATGACCCACGGGAAAGAGCAAATACCGCGGGTTTAAGCGAGTCGTCGGGCACAGGACGAGTATGGAAAACGGTGAGCAGGAACTCGGTATCACCGAATCGAAGGAGTACAACACGGGCGAGTGGTACGCCGAAGTCGTCCTGAAGGCGAAACTCGCGGATTACGCACCGATGGGCGGCTTCATCGTCACCCGGCCACGAGGATACGCCCTCTGGGAGACGATTCAAGAGCGCCTCGACGGCTGGTTCAAGGAGACAGGCGTCCAGAACACCTATTTTCCACTGTTCATTCCCGAGAGCTATCTCGAACGCGAAAAGGAGGTCGTCGAGGGGTTCGATCCGGAGGTGGCGTGGGTCACCCACGGCGGGCGAAAGGAGTTAGAGGAACGTCTTGCGGTGCGCCCGACGAGCGAGTCGATCATCGCGCCCTTCCTGAGTCAGTGGGTCCGCAGCCACCGCGACTTACCATTGAGGGTGAACCAGTGGTGTTCCGTGGTTCGCTGGGAAGCAACGGAAACAAAGCCGTTTTTCCGGACCAAGGAGTTCCTCTGGCAGGAGGGCCACACGGCCCACCGGGACGAAGAGAGCGCGTGGGAGGAGACGATGACCCGGTTGGAGCAGTACGAGAAGGTCTACGAGGAGGTGCTCGCGATCCCGGTGATGCGCGGGCGAAAGCCCGATCACGATAAGTTCCCCGGTGCGGATACGACGACGACGGTCGAAGCGCTCATGCCCGACGGCAAGTCCGTACAGGGAGGAACGAGCCACTATCTCGGCCAGCATTTCGCCGACGCCTTCGACATCACCTACGTAGACGAGGACGAAGCGGAAACGACTGCCCACACCACCTCGTGGGGACTTTCATGGAGAGCCCTCGGCGCGCTGATCATGACCCACTCGGACGATCAGGGGCTCGTCCTCCCTCCTACTGTTGCTCCCGAACAGGTCGTGATCGTCCCAATCTGGCAGGAAGAGAACCGCGAGGAAGTTCTTGAATACGGCAAGGGAATCGCCAAAGAACTCGACGAGGCGGGCTTCAGAGTCGAGTTCGACGACCGTGACGAGCGAAATCCGGGCTTCAAGTTCAACGAGTGGGAACTCCTGGGAACGCCGCTTCGCCTCGAAATCGGTCCCAACGAGGTCAGGGACGGTGAGGTGACGGCGGTGCATCGCCCCGATGGGGAGGATACGATCGAGGACCGCGAAGGGATTACCGAGACAGTGGGAGAACACCTCGATACGGTGTATGCGAAGCTCTATGCCGCCGCCGAGGAGAATCTAGAGGAAAATATTCGAGAAGCCTACAGCCGGGACGAGATTCTCGGGACGCTCGGCCAGCACGGTGGGTACGTGAAAGCGCCGTGGTGCGGGAAAGAGGAGGCCGCCGAGGAGATCAAAGAGCAGATCGGCGCGGATATCGTGATGCTCCCACTGGAGGACGAAGCGCCGATCGGCGAGGAGTGTGCAATTACCGGCGAGCCAGCCGAGGAGACGGCGTACTTCGCGAAGTCCTATTAGGGACTGTTGCCGATTGTGCCGCTTGTTGTTCTCAAGGACGGTGAGATCCGCCGCCACGACTCGCAACGTTGGGCCTGATTTCCTCGCTGTGTACACCAGTTACCTTCTACAGCTACTCGCACACTACCAGCGACTGGACGGAACGACACAGCTATACGACAGCACAACAGTACAACCATACATGCCGATCAGCATCGATCGTTTCGAGCGCGCTAAGGACATGCCGACCGGCGAGCGCATCGTTCGCTTTCTCGCCACGAACAGCGACAAGGCATTTACCCGCTCGGAGATCGCCACAGCTATCGAGGTTGATCCGAACACCGTCGGAACCAACCTTTCTCGGTTGAAAGAGCGGGGGCTTGTACGGCATATTCGTCCACACTGGGCAATCACCGACGACGAACAGCGACTTGCCAGTGCGTTCAAGACGCACTATGAAAACGAATATCTGAACGAGGTTCTCGGCCCATACGAAGCTGATCGCGAGGAAGTTCTCGCTCACGCCGCTTCCCCGGAGGAGTTCGGACGCGAGCGCGAGCGCACCGATGACTGATCGCGGCGTGCGATATCGCCGCCGAGATGTCGTCTGGGGTGTGGATCCGTTCAAGAGTGACGACGAGACCGAACGACCCTTTCTCGTACTCAGTAACGAAAATCATCCGTTCGCTGACCAGCAGGTCGCGGCCATTGGGATAACGACGACACCGTGGCCGGAATCCATCGAGATTAGTTCGGAGGACTGGGAACTCGGTGAGCTGCCGCGACAAAGCTACATCTCACCGTGGATCATCGTTACACGCGATTATGATGATATCCTCCGATCCATCGGCCGACTTCGAAGTGACATCGTTGAACGAACCCTCTTCGAGGTGGTAGAGTATCTCTCATAAGGGCGGTTGCAACTGTTTACCGGTGATCGCTGACCCGCACAAGGATCACCGGCGAGCCAGCCGAGGAGACGGCGTATTTCGCGAAATCATACTGAGTAGCAAGCACAAAAACGTATTGAGAGCGTTCTTTCACAAGTCTGGTTAGTATACATACCTATAGTACTTTAGTAATTGATAATAAAATTTTTATATATAATATTACTATATCAAAAGTGTGGAAGAAAAACCATCGAACAATAGAGCAGAGAGGCGAAGCGTCCTGAAAAAATCGGAGTCAGTGCTACAGCGCTGACTGTACCAGTTGGTGTTGGGAGTGCGGACAGAGAGACGAAAAATGGGTCCAACTCAGGTCCAGCGATCGCGTCAATGACTGTTGATCCCAGCACACCTGGACTGACAGATGAAGAGCGATCGCAGTTCATAGAGGATATGGAGAAGAAACACGGAGAGAGGACGACCGCAGAGATCATTCCAGATAACAGTGGAATTTCGACCAACTCACAGCAACCAGGAATAGAGCCTGGTATCATCATCTGGGATAGCACTGAGCACATCGAGAAAACCAACTTCAACGGCACGACAATCGTTGAATCCGACAACTACGCCGCGCTGTACGAAACAAGCGTATATCGACGGGGAGGTGGCGAACAGTACTATTTCTACTGGCTGTGGTCATCGGCGCGAAGCGGCTCCGGTTTCGGCTGGACTGGTTCGATCAGCGAATTCTACAACCATATCAATCTGCTCAACGACGGTGACATCACCGTCTATGATCCGAGCAGTGATATCAAGCGAAATGGCACTGAGGTTACGGTCAGTGCCAACGTTTCGGGAGAGATCCAACTGGAAGTGTCGGTGCTTCCGCAGGCATCGAAGGAACGTTCTACCTCAATCAGGATGTCGTCCGTCCGCATCCTGATAAAATAGGACAAAACATCGATGAGTTCGCCGTCCGCTGGGAAGGTGATACAGTAGAGTCACAGGTCATCGTCGGGGGCTGTGTTGAGCGCCGAATGGGAGCGGACGAGATGGAGTTTGACTGGACGAGTTCGCTTGAAGCTGACCAGTAGACGTTCCGTTCCCTTATACGAACGAGGAACTACGGTGAGGTCTCAACAGAACGGCGTGTGCGAGAGGGTAAGCGAAGATCAGAGTGCTGAAACGGACGAACGTCCGGTAGTCAAAGGATGCCCTATTGGAACAGCTAGTCTTTCAAGCTATCGCTGTACGAATGTTAATACGTCTCGGTTGTTCATGAATGACATAAGGATCATAATATGGCATTAACAGACCCTTAGTCCTTCAGGAACACGTTCTTAAGGATGAAGTCCTCGTGGTACTCTATGACCAACCACGCTAGCCCGAGGACTACCCAGCGGGGGCTCGCGGACCCGGCCGACGAGCGATCGAACTGCGGCGTCGGGGTCGTGATGGATATGAACGGGGGGGCCGGAAACGAGGTTATCGCCGACGGGCTCGAACTCCTTTCGAATCTCGAACACCGGGGGACGACGGGCGCAGAGGCGGCGACCGGCGACGGCGCAGGCATCCTGCTCCAGCGCCCTGACGATTACTTCGAGGCGGTTCTCGACTGCGATCTTCCCGAGACGTACGCCGTTGGCTCGCTCTTTTTTCCACAGGACGAGGACGCCCGCGAGGAACTCACGGATCTCGTCGAAGACGAACTCACAGAACAGGGTATGGAGGTGTTCGCGTGGCGTGACGTCCCCACCGACAACAGCGAGATCGGCCAGACCGCGCTCGATTCCGAGCCGGACGTCTGGCAGTGTTTTCTACAACCACAAGGACTGTCCGAAAGCGAGTTCGATCGTGCGCTCTACGTCGGCCGCCGGGCGATCGAAAACCGAATCGAGTCCGAAGAAAACGAGGAGTGGGATCGGTTTTACGTCTGTTCGCTGGATCGGAAAACGATCGTTTACAAGGGTCTGCTGAAGGGCGAACAGGTCCCGAAATACTATCCCGAGCTGACTGACGAGCGGATGCGTTCGACGTTCATCATGGTCCACGAGCGGTTTTCGACCAACACATTGGGCGCGTGGCATCTCGCCCATCCCTACAGGAACATCATTCACAACGGCGAGATCAACACGATCAAGGGCAACATCAACTGGATGCGCGCTCGTGAGACGGACATCGCACACGAAAAACTCGACACTGAGGCGATCAGGCCGATCATCAAAAGCGATGACCAGAGCGACACCGCAAGCGTGGACAACGCCCTCGAACTCCTCATGCAGGGCGGGCGGGATCTGCCCCACGCACTCAGGATGCTCATCCCCGAAGCGTGGCGCGACGAGGCGAACGCGCTCACGGGCGCTCGCCGAGAGTGGTACGACTTTCACGCGAACCTGATCGAGCCGTGGGACGGTCCCGCGCTCGTGGCCGCCACCGACGGGGAGCGCGTCGGCGCAGTACTGGATCGAAACGGATTCCGGCCCTGTCGCTACGATATAACCACTGATAACACCCTCGTGATGGCGAGCGAGGCGGGCGCGGTTTCGCTCGATCCCAGTGAGATCACGGAGCGCGGTCGGCTCCAGCCAGGCCAGCTCTTTCTCGCCGATCCCAAGGAGGGCCGGGTCATCCCCGACGAGGAGGTGTTCGAGGAGCTGACCGACGAGAAGTACGGCGAGTGGATTGCCGAGAACCAGCTCAACGTCAACGATCTCGCGGACGATATCGTAGAACAGGGTTCGACGGACGACCTGCCGCGCCCGGACGACCTCACCGTATCGGAGCTCGACGGCGATCTCCGGAGCTTACAGGCCGCCTTCGGCTACACCCACGACGAACTCGACAACCTCTTGGAACCGATGGCAAAGAAGGGTAAGGACCCCGTGGGTTCGATGGGCGACGACACTCCTCTATCAGTTCTCTCGGATTTCAACCGCCCGCTGTTTTCGTACTTCAAGCAGCTGTTCGCACAGGTGACGAACCCGCCGCTCGATTACATCCGCGAGGAGCTGGTCACGTCGATGGAGAGTCGGCTGGGCCACCAGCGAAATCTTCTTGCCGAGTCGCCCGGCCACGCCCGCCAGCTCGTCGTTGACTCGCCGATCCTCTCGGATTCCCAGTTACAATCGATTGCGGATCTCGACCGCGAGGGGATTTCATCGAGCGTTATCGACATCACCTACAGTTCAGATGAGGATCTCGAACGTGCGGTTGAATCGGTTCGCGAAGCGGCCGTCGAGGCGATAGAGGGGGGAAGCGAAATTCTCGTGCTCTCGGATCGGACGACGAGCCCCGATCGAGTGGCGATCCCGAGCCTGCTCGCGACGGGCGCGGTCCATCACCATCTCGTTCGCAACGGGCTTCGCAATCACACGGGGCTAGTCGTCGAGTCGGGTGATCCCCGAACAGTCCACCAGGTGTCGACACTTGTAGGATACGGCGCGGGTGCGGTCAATCCGTACCTCGCCTACCGGACCCTCGAGGACCTGCATCGCCAGGGCGTTTTCCCGGACTCGGTGGACGTCAAGACGGCCGAGAAGAACTACATCAAGGCCGCCAACAAGGGGCTGCTGAAGATCATCTCCAAGATGGGGATCTCGACCCTTCACAGCTACCGTGGCGCCCAGATATTCGAGGCCGTGGGTCTGAGCCAGGAGCTGGTGGACAAGCACTTCACCTGGACGGCCTCCCGCATCGGCGGCATCGGCACGGAGTCCATAGAGGAAGACGTGCTTCGCCGCCACCGGCATGCGTATCTGGAGACCGAGGTCGCGGCCAACTCGGACCTGGAGCCGGG
>JADFQH010000180.1:0-1145 GCA_022561895.1 Methanobacteriota archaeon
GACCATCGAGGCGCGAGTAGAGATGGACGAGGACGATGCTGATGCGTTTGATCCCTATGCAGGAGGAGCGACGGCTCCCACCGGAACCAGTGCTGGTGGTGGCGGGGGCGGCGGGGGTGGGGGTGACGATTGATGCAGGCTCGATCGTGTGATGACCCAGTACTGTCACTTGCGTTTGCGCTCGTGGGTGAGAGCACCGGCGAGCGAGATAACAATTCACCAGCGCCAGCACCAGCACTGGCCCACGCAGCGACGCCTGCGGATGTCGCTGCAACTGCGGACGAACGAACGCGAGAACAAAACCGAGAGCGAGCAACGGAGTACACACCGATGAAAGACACACACCACAGCGGCAGTCCCGCTACCAGCGATCGTACCGACACCGAGACTACCCAGAACGCACCAAGCCGACAGACGGAGGGTGAGCGATGAGTTCCCGCCGTCGCCGTCGGCGGAATCGACATCATCACCGCCGTCACCGATACCGTCGCAACCGGCCAGAACGCAGCACGTCCACGACAAGCGACGCGACAAGAGACGACAGACACGCTCGACACTGGCCGGAGAGCAGTGACGACTCCGCCGCCTCGGCAGCGATTGACGAGTTTCAGGTCCGGATTAATGCGACGTTCGGCCCGGAGTTCGATGCAGAGTTGGATCGACTTGTCGCCGCTGCACATGAGCATATCATCGACGAGGAGTATCCCGACGAGCAGTGGGGACCCCGGATGGAACACGAGCTGCGAACAGCGATCCGCCGGATGGTTGTAATGAACACGCCCGCCGAAGAGATCTACCACACCCTGTGTATCGCGGAGTTCGACGAACTGTCCCGGCAGTCCCAACAGAATCGGGAGCAGGATCAGCAGCAAGCCTCACGAAATGAGACTGACCCTTCCACCCCAGCCGGAAACGAGGGCACGAGCGGGGGATCGGATTAGGATGATGATCGATCACGCCCCATCGACCGCGCTCAGCTGCGCGCTGAACGAGGGGTCGACCGTCGAGATTCTCGGTCACTTGACGGGGTTCACGCTTCCGCAATTTCAGCTGTTCGCCCACCAGAGAAACCCGTCATAGAAATGACCGGAATATTATTTTTTTTCGCCCAATGGGCCGCGCGTACGACATTTTCCGAATCTCCT
>JADFQH010000180.1:1155-6368 GCA_022561895.1 Methanobacteriota archaeon
ATCACGCCTTGTTGACCGCGCTTATCTGTGCGTTCGACGAAGGGGCGAGCGTCGAGATCCTTGGGCACTCGACAGGGTTTGCGCCCCCGCAGTTCCAGTTGTTCGCGCTACTGGTCCTCGGTGTTGGCCTCGTGATGGTCGCGTTCACGATCGTTCTCGTCGCCCCTACTACATCGTCACGGGTAGTATCCTCGTCGGCACAGTCGCCAGCCGTCTCGCACCTGACTTCATCCTCCCCTGCGTGCGCAGCCCCGCTTCCGCCCTTGGCACCGACCGCGATCGCTGACGGTGAGGGCAAGAACAAGGACGAGGACGCGAGGGATGACAACGCGACCGCCGACAGTCCGGACACCGTCGAGGGGTCAGGAGGCGATCGCTAATGGGCCGGTTCGCACGGCTTGCCGAGAGCATGGCCGCCAACGCCGAACTCGACGTGACCTTCCATAGCGAGGGAACCTCAACCGCCGACCTCGGCGCGTTCGGCACCGTCGAACTCACCGATGACGTGATCACCGCCCTCGACGCTCACACGCCCGATCAGAAAGCGATCACTATCCAGCCGAACAAACAGGGCGGTGGGATTGACAATGGGGTGGACCTCTTACGAGCGATCCATTCCTCGAAAAGCACGCACGCCTTCGAGATGCGCTCGGTCAACGAGCGCGTGGGCTTCCAGTACGTGATGGGGTCGGCATCGGCGCGTAACAAGCTCGTTCGCCAACTCGAAGGCTTTTATCCCGACTCGCATATCGATGCTGGTGAGTACGAGAATCCGCCGTTGCTCCCGCTGCACGAGGGCTGGCACATGGCTGGCGCACAGTTTCGCCTGCGACGCCGACGTGACGGCGAGCATCTCTACCCGATTCGCCACATCAACAACGAGGGCTTCGAGAACGATCCGTACAACTCGATCACGAGTGAGATGGTCGGCGAGCGCGAGAGCGACGACACCACGAACGTCGCTCTCCAAGTGCTGTTCGAGCCAGCGCCCGCCAACTGGTACAAGCCGCGCTCGTTCTGCGGGAAGACGCTCGAACCGGGCATCGATAGTCTCGTCGACGACCTGAAACACCCGCGAGAGGGTACCGGTCCCGGTGCAGCACTGCAAGCCTACGCAAAACACCTCGGTCCCGGTCAGACCAGCGGGTCGCTCATGGAGGACCTCCAAGGACAGCACCGGGAAGCAACCGACGAGGAACGGCTTGAAGCCAAGTTCTTGCTCACCCAGCGCGGCGAGAAGGGCTACCAACTGAACGTTCGCGTGTTCGCAGTCGGCGAAACGGCTGCGACAAGCGCCCAACGCGTCCAAGAGACCGCCGCGATGTTCGAGGGGTACTACGATTCGACCACAGAGCAGGGCTTCAATGTGCGGCCCCTGAGCGACGAAGAGCTACTCGCCGAAGCCAAGCGTGCCTACGCCCGCGAGCGAGCCGACGTGAAAATGGTGATGGGGCTGACGGCCGCCTCAGGGTTGATGCATATCCCCGACGAGACGATCAACACCCAGAACGTCGAGTGGTCGATGACCTCGTTCGCGGGAGACATCCCCGCGGACGCCGAGCGATTCAGTGACCTCTGTGCGTCCAAACAGCGATGGGCCAGAGAAGATCGCTCGCATGTAATGGAGGCGCTCAGCGACACCCCTGCCGACGCTGACGGGAGAGTTCCCGGTGACGATACTGCTGACGCTGGTATTGTCGATAGCAGCACCTCCAATTCTGCCTCGGAATCCGAGTCCCCAGCGGCGGTCTGGCATCACGATCTCTCCCCAACATGGGATGGCTATCGAGATCGTGAAAGCGACGATGCCAATACGGCTACCACCTCGGAGAGTGGGGGCGAGTCCGATCCCGAGAGCGACGAAGAGGACGAGAGCGACACAAATGAGGAAGATGAAGAAAGTGAGGACGATGAGGAAGGCGATGGAAACGAGGATGAGGCCGATATGCTCGACGACTGAAATCCGACCCGACACGATCCGCCCCGACTACACGACAACCACTGAGCAACCGACCACACACTCCACTCAAACCTATGATCCAAAACTTCCTGAAATCGATCACCGAAACCGACTCAGAAACACACGCGGATACAGCGACCGGCACCGACACAGATAGTCCCGCCGAGACGACTAGCAACGAGGAGACAGAGACCGATACCCCCGAGTTGACCCCCGAAGAACGCATCGCCCGCCGATTCGGCCCCCAGATCGGTGGCCGCGACGACCCCCGCACACCAGTCACCATCAACGGCAAAGAATGGATGATCGAACGCTACGATCGCATCGAGGAGGAAATGGAAAACTACGCTGGGGCATGGCCCCGCGCGATGATCGAAAACGCTCGGTACGTCCCCGACCAGCCACTCTGGATCGGTGTCTCAGAAAAGTCTGGCCGTGAGGTTCCTGTTGAGTTCGAGCGCCTGTTCCGGCACGTCTTCTACGGCGGCTCGACCGGCTCAGGCAAAACTACTCGCATGTACAACGATGCCATCGCGCTCATGTACGGCGGGCATGGCATTTGCATCATCGATCCGAAAGGTGACGACATCTACGACCTCCTCCGAAAGGTCCCCAAGGGGCGCTGGGACGACGTGATCTACGTCGCCCCCGGCGACGACTACCTCGATCGCACAGTCGGGTTCAACCTCTTCGAGACGGCCCACGACCCCGACGAACCCGGCTTCGATGAGGAGATCGAGGGGATCGTCGACGACTTTAAGCAGCTCATCAAAGCCGGCGACTTCTGGGGCAACCGGATGGACCGCGTCATGAAAACGATGGTCCGAGGCATGATCCGCCATCCCCGCGAGTTCACCCCTATCGAGATGTACTACGCCCTTCTTGATGAACAGAACCGTCACGAGTACGCCGACCTGATCGGTGCCGAAATCGAGGACGACGATATTCTCTTTGTTGAAGGCTACACCCGCCGGATCGCCGAGGATCTGTCGGATCAAGACCTCGATGCACTGATCGGGCGACTCAACGACTGGGTGCAGAACCCGATGACCCGCCAGATCATCGCCCAACGCGAGTCCAACGTCTCGATCGCCGATGCCGTCAACGAGGGCAAGATCATCATCGTGAAAAACAACCTGCCCGACGAGGCGAAGATCATGGTTGCGACCGCGATCATGCGCCGGGTCTGGACCTGCGTGAGCGATCGGGTTAGTGGCTCCGAGCGCCGGGTCCGCGAACTCGCCGGTGTGGACGATCCCGGCGTCGGATACGACCCGTACTTCATGATGATCGACGAGTGCCACACGGTGCTAACGGGTGCGTCGAAAGTCGAGACGATCCTCTCGGAAGCCCGTTCGAAACGACTCGGGTTAATGCTCGCTACGCAATACCTCCACCGACTCGACGATGAAACCCAGCAAGCGATTCTCCAGAACTGCAACACGCTGTTGGCGCTCACGACGCTCTTACCCGACGAAGCGAAGGTACTCGCAAAACGGTTCGGCGGTGCCGACGCCGACGATATGACGACGATTCCCGACTATCACGCCCGGACGAAACTCAGCAGCGAAGATGATCCGTTCCTCGCTCGCCTCACTCCCCCGTACCCACCGCTGCACTCGGTCGAGGACGCTTTCGAGTTGATCCAGCAATCGACCGATACCTATGGTGTCGAGCGCCAGTCTGGTCGGGAGATTCTCGACGAGATGTTCTTTGCGGACACACCGGGGTCCCAAGCCGCGGAGATCGTCGGGGCCGGCGACGCCCAAACCGTCGTCGAGACAGCCGACGACGAAGCGATGGACGTTGAGGAGACGGAAACCGCCCGCACGGCACTGAAAGCCGTCTACGACACGAGCATCCGTTACGGCGACCGTGGAGGAGCCATCCCGAACGAGGACGCTCACGAAGCGATCGCCACCGCGACGGGCACCGCCCCGAGTCAGGCGGCGAACCTGATCGAACGACTCGTCGGCGTCGGGGCGCTTGATCGACAGCGCGACGACGATACAATGCGTGTCCGCGTCACCCACGACGGGCGAGGCGTGATCGGGCTTGAAACCGGCAGTGGCGGCTCTGGTGGGACAGACGAACACCGCTACCTCTTGCGGCGGGTCTACGAGTGGGGCACGCGCTTTGGCTACGAGATGGATCTGCCCACCCAAGACGGCGACGAACTCCCCGATGCGGTCGGCGAGGTTCCACCCGACATCCTCCCACCATCGGGGTTGACCGACCTCAGCGAGGAGGAACGCGCTCGTATCCTTCAGTCACGACTCAGCGAGGAGTACCCCGCGATCGCGGCCCTCTCTGGCACCGGAACGCTCTACCTCGAAGCCGAGTCGAAAGGCCTGACCAAACCGGGCGGGCCGATTAAGAACGCGGCGAAAGCCCCCGGTCCCGCCCAGCTGTTGTTCGTCGTCGCCGACGGTGGCAGCGACGGGTTTGCGACGAACGCACAACGGCTCACCACCATCTTCGGGGGCGAGGAGAAGGCCGCCTACACCTCCTCGCAGGTGCCAAGCGACGCAGCGCGGAAGTTCTACACGCGCCGGCGGCACATCGCTCGGCCCAACGAGGACCCCGAGGAGTACGCGATGATCGAGGGGGACGTGAGGACCGAGTGGATCGAGACCGACGACGGCGAGATCGTCTGTCGGGAACGCGGTGGTGACGAGGTGTTCGTACGGTTCGCCGATATCGACGCCTATCGAGCGCGCACGCCGGTAGACTATCCAGCAGTGAGCTACTACGATGTCGAGTTGGAGGGGTTCGTCGTCGAGCGTGATGGCGAAGTCGAGCGCAAATACGGGGGGAAGACGCCGCTGCAAGAGCACTGGTCATACATCTACGATCCATTGATTCCAGCGGTGCTGTTTGGCGATCATGGGACGGGCAGCGAGGCGATCCCCGCGCCCGAAGAGTGGCGAATTGCGATCGTGCCGAACGACAATCGTTCGATGGACGAGGAGTTGGTGATGTACGATCCCGAGAGCGGGGATCTCGTTTCAGTCGAAACGTGGTGTGATCCTGATCGGGACGAGACGGTCAGCATTGACTCCGACGCGGACCTGAGGGGTGAGATCGATGAGGAGGATGAGACTGAGAGCGGAGAGACGGCGACCGCTCGGGGGGACAGTGAGGGGGCTGCGACGCCGCGTGAGCCGTCGGAGGAGCAGCAGCCCCCGCCAGATGAGCATCCGGATGCAGCAGCCGAGTGCGCCCCCCTCATCCCGAGTGATGAGTCAGAGAA
>JADFQH010000181.1 GCA_022561895.1 Methanobacteriota archaeon
CCGACGACTCGCTCGGATCTACGCCCGTGTGCTTGAAGGGGAGACACCCACCGTCGAGGAAATTGCAGATGGTTTCGACAGTTCCGTGACGACCGTCTACGAGGACGTTCACCGCCTCACAAACGTCGGTCTGCTCAGCCGCATTACTGAGACGCAACCGCACCGTTATCGAGCGAACCGTCTCACAATGACTGTTCAAACCGGAGATGATACCTACGAAATCACGGCAACATTACTCGTAGCGCTTGCTCGGAGCAATACGAACGAAAACATCGGTCTCTACATTGACCGTCACGACGTTGCCGGTCTTGCGACCGCAACCGACTACGCTCGGAGCTACGTCCGCGGGCGAATGAACGCCCGGATCATGGCTCGCGAGTGTGAAATTCCCGGTCTCGAAGCTGAAACCGTTCTACAGGAACTCCGTGATGTGATCGTTGCCGTCGAGCCGGATGCTGAAACGGATCTCGGTTTCGAGGAACTGAATGGGGTCGAAACTCACGGGGACACCTCACCCCGGCCTTCGAACTCGACCGGCCCCGAGAGAATGGCCGGGCCCGACTCGGGAACTCGCACGTCGAGGTCGCCGCCCGGCGGCGAAACCTGAACTCGCTCCTCGACGAGCCCGAGTCGCTTTGCGACGGCCGCGATGGCGACCGCGCCCGTGCCACAGGAACGGGTCTCGCCCTCGACGCCCCGCTCGAAGGTGCGCTGGTCGAACCCCGTCTGGGTTTTCGAGGCGACGTTTACGTTCGCGCCCTCCGGGAATCGCTCGGAATAACGGATCGGTGGAGCCATTGCGTCGAGATCGGTAGTCGAAACGTCTTCGACGAAGGCAACGGCGTGTGGCACACCCGTGTTTACCGCGGTTATCTCGTAGCCCTCGACGACTTCCTGCACGAGCGGCTCCTCGCGTGCGAGCGGGATCTCGGACGGGGCGAAGGTCGGGACGCCCATCTCGATCTCGACCGTCTCTTCGCCGACGCGCGCGCGTCGATCGCCCGCGGGTGTATCGATCGTGAAATCGTCTGTTTCGAGGCGGCTTACGTCGCTCACGGGTCGTTCTTTCGCGTTCGCTTCTCGCGCTACTCCGAACCGCGCTTGCCTCACAGCCCACCCGGCCGCACACCGCGCCCCGTTGCCACACATCGCCGCAGTGCCGCCGTCTGGCTGGTAGAGGCGCATTCGCACTCGGTTTTCCTCCGCTATCGAGAGGACGAGCACGCCATCGGCTCCCCGTCGGTCGCCCATTTCGATCCCGGTTTCGCGGTCGCAGTGCTCTACGGCGAACGCACCCCAGTTCTCGACTGGAGCGCTCGCCTCACAGACAAGAAAGTCGTTACCGGTTCCGTGGAACTTTTCATAGGTTATAGCCATGCTACCTCCTGTTCGAGTCGCGTCATATCGCCAAGCGTCTCCCGACGACGGTCGACCGCGCTCCGCTCGCCGTCGATCACGACGGTCGCCGGGCGCGGGCGGCTGTTGTACTGGCTCGCCATTTCATACCCATAGGCCCCCGCGTTGCCAACCGCGAGCAGGTCGCCGCGCTCGGGGGCGGGTAGCTCGTACGTGCCAAAGACGTCCCCGCTCTCACAGATCGGGCCGGCAACCGTTGCGGTCGCGTCCGGTCGGTCGGCGGAGACGACCGACCGGATCTCGTGGTACGCGTCGTAGAGCGCGGGACGGGCGAGTGTCGTCATACCGGCATCGACGCCGACGACCCGCTCCTCCCCGATGGGCTTGACCGTGTTTACCCGGGTGAGAAGGACACCCGCATCCGCGACGAGATATCGGCCGGGTTCGACGACGAGCGTGCCCTCACACTCGCCGAGCGCCTCGCGGGTCGTTTCTGCGACTGCGGTGAGATCAAGCGACTCCTCCTCCGAGCGGTAGGGGACCCCAAAACCGCCGCCGATATCGACGAACTCCAGGTCGACGTCGACCTCGCGAGCCAGATCGCCCATCCGAGAGACGAGCTCGCGGTGGGCCGACAGGTCCTCGCCGCGAATCCCGCTGCCGGCGTGGGCGTGGATCCCGACCACCTCGAAGCCCGCCTCGTCGGCTTCCGCGAGAAGCGACGGCGCGCGATCGATCGGGACGCCGAACTTCGCATTGGCTCCCGTAGAAACCTTCTCGTGGTGGCCCGCGCCGACGCCGGGGTTCACTCGTAGGCAAAGCCGGCCGAAAAAGTCGCGCTCTGTGAGCCGGGAAATCGTGTCCTCGGCTCCGGCGGTGATCGTCAGCTCGGGATGCTCCGTTGAGACCGAAACGGCGTAATCGAGGTCCTCCTCGGGCGGGTTGACCGCGGTGTACTGCACCTTTTCGGGCGCACAGCCCGCAGAAAGCGCCCGCTCGACCTCGCCCGCCGACGCACACTCGATCCCTGCACCCGCCTCGGCGAGCGTCTGAAGCACCGCTTTGGCGGTGTTCGCTTTCGCCGCGTACATGACGCTTGCGTCGGGGAAGGCCCCGCTCATCCGCTCGTAGTTCTCGCGCACCCGTTCGAGATCGGTGACGTACAGCGGCGTGTCGTGGGTGCTCGCAAGCTCGTCGAGTCGAGCCGTGTCCCACTCCGCGAGCCGCCGTATTGGCGAACTCCGCACCGACGAACTCATTCCCGAAGGGCCTCCTCTCGCCGGGTGGCGTCGAGGGTCTGGTCTTCGACGTCAAGTGCAACGACCGCGGGCTTGTAGGCCCCGCCCGAAAACAGGTCGTGATCGCCGAGCGAGGATTCGACGTACCGGGTAAAGGCCCGGCGTTCGGACGGGAGTTCGCCATACAAGATCTCCTCCTCGACCAGATCGTAAACCGGAATTCGGGGCGTGAGGAGGGTGTTCTCGCCGACGATCGAGTTCTCGCCGACGACGAACCCCGAGGTGACACGACAGCCCGCGCCCAGCGAAACCCCGTCTTCGATTACCACTGGAGCGTTCTCGACGGGTTCGAGTACGCCTCCAATAAGGGTGTTCGCGCCGAGTTTTACCCCGGAACCGATCTGGGCACAGGAGCCGACGGTGTCGGCGGAGTCGATCAGCGTCCCGCTCCCGACGAACGCGCCGACGTTGACGAACGCGGGGCTCATCAGGATCGCGTCAGCTCCGATAAAAGCGCCCCGGCGGATGACCGTTCCGTCGGGCGTATTTCTCGTTCCGCGCTTGCCGAGATCTGCAGTGTCGCGCAGCGGCAGGACGTCGTGGTAGGTCACGTCGCCATACGTTCTCGGATGGGTCTCGCGCAGCCCGAAGTTGAGGAGAATGCCGCGTTTGACCCACTCGTTTGCCTCCCATTCTTCACTCTGCTTCTCGGCGGCCCGAACCTCGCCGGCTTCGAGCGCGTCGAGAAACGCATCGAGCGTGTCCAGCTGGTCGGTCGTCGCCCCCTCGGCGTCTACCTCGTCGCGCTCGTACCGTTCCCACAGGGTCGAAATTTCGGATTCGAGGCTCATGACTGGCTATCGGAGAGGGTATCGGAAAAGTCGTACCATCCCGGCGAGCGACCCGCGAGCCACTCCGCCGCGTCGAGTGCGCCCGCCGCAAAGACGCCGCGGCTGCCCGCGCGGTGAGTCAGGCGGAGCTCCTCGTGGTTGCCCGCGAGCAACACCTCGTGTTCGCCCGTGATATCGCCGGCCCGCCGGGCGTGGACGCCGATCTCGCCCGCCAAACGGGGAGCCTCGCCTTCGCGGCCGTGGACACACGGGGACTCGCCGCCGTCTCGCGGCTGTCCGCCGTCGTCTCGCGGCTCCGCTGCTTGACTGTCCGCCGAATCACGTTCCGCGCTACTCGACCATTCCGAGGCCCAACGCACCTCGCGCGCCTCGCTGATCGTGTCGAGTACTCGGTTTGCCGTTCCGCTCGGGGCATCGAGCTTGCTGTTGTGGTGGGTCTCCGTGAGTTCGATGTCGTACTCCGGAAGGGTCGAAACGGCCTCGCGCACGACGCCCAACAGCGCCTGGACGCCGCGCGAGAAGTTCGCCGCATGCAACACGGGAGTCCGCTCCGCCGCCTCGCACAGCGCGGACAGTTGCTCCTCGGAAAAGCCGGTGGTGCCGAGGACCGCCGGAACGCCGGCATCGGCGCAGTCGCTCACGTAGGAAATGCTCGGTTCGGGAAGCGTGAAATCCACGACGGCGTCCGGCTGGCGCTCTTCTATCAGCGCGGCGAACTCCTCTGCGGGTCGGATCTCGCACCCGCCGTACTTGCCGGTCGAACTGTGGCTCACGCCCACGACGCTGTCCCCGCGCTCGCGGGCGGCGTCGATCACCTCCCGGCCCATGCGACCCGTGGCTCCGGTGACGACGAGCCTCATGCGTCGACCTCGATCTCCGGGGACGATTCGAGATCCGAAAGGATGGTTTCGAGTTCCTCGCGAACCCCCTCGGAGGCCCGCGAGAGCGGCGAGCGCAGGTGGGCGTTACAGTGTCCGCGGATCGCCATCGCCTCCTTGACTGGAATGGGGTTCGACTGCGTGAACAGCGCGCGCATGAGCGGACCGAGCTCGTGATGGAGCGCCCGCGCTCGCTCGTAATCGCCCGAGAGCGCGGCCCCGACCATCGCGCAGGTGCGTTCTGGTTCGACGTTCGCGACGACGCTGATCGTGCCGGTCCCACCCACCGAGAGTACGGGGAGGGTCATCGCGTCGTCGCCCGAGAGCACCGAAAAGTCGGCCTCACGGGTTCGTTCGATTACTTCAGAAATTCGCCCGAGATCGCCGCTTGCGGCCTTGTAGCCCACGATGTTCTCGTGATCCGCGAGCGAAACCGCCGTCTCGGCCGCGATATTTCTTCCAGTTCGACCGGGGACGTTGTAGATGATCTGAGGGATGTCGACCGCGTCCGCAATTTCTCTGTAATGGGTCTTCATCCCCTCGGGCTCGGGGCGGTTGTAGTACGGCGAGATGAGAAGCAGGCCGTCCGCACCCGCCTCCGCCGAGCGCCGGGAGAGTTCGAGCGCCTCTCGCGTGCTGTTCGACCCGCTGCCGGCGATTACGGGGACGTGCTCGACCGCGCCCGAGACGGTCTCGACCACGTTGACGTGTTCGTCGTGGGTGAGCGTCGCGCTCTCACCAGTGGAGCCGACCGGAACGAGGCCGTCGACGCCCGCGCGTTCGAGGCGCTGGGCGTCGGCGGCGAGCGAGTCGAAATCGATGCTGTCGTCGTCGTGAAAGGGCGTCACCATCGCCGGGAAGACGCCGCTGAACGTGTCGTGTGCTGTCATTGGTGTGCTGTCGTCGTACGAGATGGTCTGCGTGCGATCCCCGGAACCGGGCCACGGACGGGGTCGCTACCCCCGCCGGAAGCCCGCCCTCACACGCGTTTTGTAGAAGGGACGCCGACCGGCGCGCTGGTCACGCACGCACGCTCCGTCGCTGCCGGCCGGGACATACCCGAACAACGGCAATCCGGCTTCTTATAGGTTGCGACAGAGACGAATGCTGCCCGCGCCCGTCCCGCGATCGCCGCGTTCGCCAGGTCAGCGATCCGAACTATTTTGTCAGTTGCCACGTACTGGGACGAACGAGGGGAAGTATGGGTGAGAAACGCATTCATGGTTCGGCTGGGCACCGGACCGAAGACGGGGGATGGATCGATGGAGATTGAAACCGCCACGCCGCTCCCGCTCGATACGGTGTTCGATCTGCTCAGCGAACGACGGCGACGGTACGTGCTCTACGGGTTGAACCGAAGTCGGCGGGGTGTGGTCTCGGTCGAGGAGATCGTCGAGTTCGTCGTGCGGATCGAGCGGGAGGACGATCACCACGAACGGGTGGCCGAGGACTTGTACGACCGCCAGTTCCCGCGACTCGAAGCCGCAGGGGTGATCGAACACGACGAGCGGAGCCGGATGATCAGATACTGGTGTTCCCCGTCGCTCCAGGAGTGGCTCGAACACGCCGAATACACGGAGCTTGGCGAGCTGGGTAACGAACCGTTTTAGGTATCGGCCCCGGACGGTGAAATATGACGGTCGTCCACCCGAACCAGCGCGTGGCCGTGCTGGCCGACGCGCAGAACCTCTATCATTCCGCTCAAAGTCTGTATTCGCGGAATATCGACTACTCGGCACTCCTAGAGAAGGCGGTACAGGAGCGCGAACTCACCCGCGCGATCGCCTATGTGATCCGCGCGGACGCACCCGAGGAGGAGAGCTTCTTCGAGGCGCTGATCGACATCGGCTTCGAGACGAAGATCAAGGACATCAAAACCTTCGGCGACGGCTCGAAAAAGGCCGACTGGGACGTCGGGATGAGCTTAGATGCCGTAACCCTCGCACCCCACGTCGATACGGTCGTCCTCTGTACCGGCGACGGCGACTTTTCGAGACTCTGTTCGCATCTGCGCCATCAGGGCGT
>JADFQH010000182.1:0-3255 GCA_022561895.1 Methanobacteriota archaeon
ACGTACGCGAGAGCGGTCGTACCGACGAGTTGCTGAGGATCGGGTTCGGTGGGGCAAACTCCTCTCGAAGACGCCGCCCGCTCGACGGAACTCGGAGGACGAAAACTGACCGACGACTCGGCTTTCGAGGGGCGATCACCGCAGCCTGCGCTGTCGGTGTTCGATGGCACGATCGCCCGGATAGAAGGAGAAATTCGGCCGCTCGCTGGAGGAGACGTTTTCAACATAGCGCGAGATCGACAGTAGGTGTCCTCTTCGCCCGCAAGCGGTCGGAACTGGCAGGCGGAAACGAGAAAGGCGAGCAGTAGAGCAGCGCGAGCGCGCGCTGGAAGACGAATCGAGCGAGCCAGAACTCCTCGCCACTCCAGAGCACAGCGAAAGAAATAGGTCGACGGCCAAAGGGATGATCCGGCGTCGTGGGTGCGGCGGGAGTGGTTTCAGTTACTGGGTGAGCCGCGGAATATCAGACCAAGTGAGAGCGGCGGCTGCGGTGGCGGACCGGCGCGGCGGAGCCGCGCCGGCATTTTTGGAGGAGATTTTTGCGCTGAGAGGTGCGCGAAGCGTACCCGAAGCGGAAAAAGGTCCGTTACCAAGTACCGTGAAACGTATCGAACTCCAAGGAGTCCAGCGGTTTCTCGCCGATGGCGATCTCGTACTCGCCGGGAGTGAGCATGGGTTTGTGGAACTGCGGGCCGTCGTCGGTGGTGATCCGCGGACAGCCGGTGTTGACGAAGGCGTCCATGTCGAAGTTCCGGAGGCGGTCGGGCGTTACTTCATCCATCGTGATCAGGTAGGCGTTCTCGTTTGCCTCGACGATTTCTTCGGCAGCGTCGAAGCGACCCTGCCCGATCTTCGTACAGAGGATCACGCCCCATTTCTCCGCGTCCATCGCCTTGTGGACCGAGGCGTAGCGCTGTTTCATGAATTTTTCAGTGTCGGCGACCGTCACGACGTTGTTGACGGGGTCGGCGATCACCACTTTCTTTTCGGGGTGTTCCATCGCCAGTCCGAGGGGGTGGAACTTCCCGCCGCCGACATAGAGGACGTTATCGGCGTCGATATCCGCCGAGGCGTAGTTACAGCCCAATACTTGCCCTTCGTGGGTCAGCCGGTCGTCACCCTTGCGGGTGTGGACCTCGTACCCCCGCGCTTCGAGGAACTCGCGCATCTCCGAAAAGCGGTTCATGTGTTGGGCGGTCGTGACCAGCCCCACGTCCTCGCCGTCGAGTTCTTCCAGGGACTCTTCGATGATCGGCAGGACTTCGACGTTCGAGAAGAGCGGGACGTAGATGATCTTGTCCGATTCTTTCATCGGGGAGTGTCCGAAGTGGACGAACACGTCGGTGCGACGCATCAGATAGGTGTCGAGGTCGCAGGCTCCATAGCAGGGCTGGCCCGAGATCATGACGGTGACGTTTTCGGGCAGAAGCTCTCGAAGATCGTCCGCGACCTTCGGCCCGCGGCGTTTGAGTCCTTCGGGGAACTGGAGGCCGACCTTCTCGGCGTCGCGCTCGTGGACCGCCTCGACGATCCGGTCGAGTTCGTAGTCCCACTCCCGGTCGTGTTTCAGACGCATCCCCGTGTTTCGTAGATCGCCTTCAGAAAACTCGTTCTGGCTCATTACCATTCATATCGACCGTGGGCGTTTAACGCCGACGCTTCGAGCCGCCATTCGGCACGTTGAAACGACTGCGGTTCCAACGTGCGGGTAGCAATGAGCATCGAATCCACTCCTGATACCGACGCCGCCGAAACCGCAAACGCGACCGGCATCGAGGATCTTGGGAGCGAACTCGGCGAGGCGATCGCTCGGACCGACGAGTACGAGGCCTACGAGGCGGCCCAATCGAAGGTCAAGGAAAGCGAGCAAGCACAGGAAAAAATCGACGAGTTCGAGTCGCTGCGCCAGGAGTTCATGCTCGCGCGCCAGACCGGGGACGCGAGCCAAGAGGACCTCCGGGAGCTTCAGCAAGCGCAGGCAGAGCTTCACGAGATTCCCGTAATGGCCGAGTATATCGAAGCCCAACAGCGCCTCGACGCCGAACTCGAAGCCGTCAATGAAGCGATTTCGGAGCCGCTTTCGGTTGATTTCGGCGAGCAGGCCGGTGGCTGCTGTCAGGATTAACCATCCACCTTTTTTCCGTTCGGGTATTCTCGCGCGTTCCGCGCGCTGCGGGCACCGCTCGGGAAAAATCTGGACCATTGCCGGACTCCGTCCGGCAGGCAGTCAGAGCTTCGCTCTGACCACATCACCAGAACGCTTTGCGTTCTGGTTAGCAGCCGGAAATCGAGCATTTCCGGCGACAAAAAATAACCGCTCGCTCACCACAAAACGGTTCGCTCGCGGTCGAATTTCTCGACTAGACCTGCCTTTCCCCGCCCCACGATCGCGGTCGCCGAAGGTGACGACCGCGTTCGCACCGGCCCACCGCAGTTCCGAAGGACGATCGGTACAATTAGGGCACTGTCTTGCGAATATACGGATATGACACGATCCGACTGGGGCGACTGGCTCGTCTGCGAAATCGAGGACAGCGCTCCTGACGGCGTCGCGATCTGGTATCTCGGCTGCAACGGCTTTGTTCTCAAAGCCTCGGATGGTACAACTCTCTTCATCGATCCGTATTTCGGAACCGGCGATCCGCCGCGAACTGTGCGAATGATCCCGGCCCCCTTCGACCCCGAGGACGTAAGCGAGGCGGATGCCCTGCTCGTCACTCACGAACACACGGACCACGTCCACGGTGAGAGCCAGGCCCCGATCCTCGAAAACACCGGTGCAACGATGTACGCTCCCGAGGACAGCCTCAGGGTCGCACGCGAGGAGGAGGCATGGCACGAAGCGTGGGACGTAAGCGACGAGCAGTTTCTCGACGTTCACGTTGGCGAGCGCCACGAGATCGGTTCCTTTACGATCAACGTCGAACCCGCAAACGATCCCGACGCCTCTCAGCCAGTGAGTTACGTCATCGAACACGAATCCGGGACCTTCTTCCACGGTGGGGACGCCCGCCCCGGCGAGTTCGAACCGATCGGCGAAGAGTACGACATCGATCTTGGTGTTCTGGCCTTCGGAACCGTGGGCACGATCCCCGACAAGGAAACCGGCGAGAAGGTTCGAACGAAATGGTACAGCAACGAAACACAGATCATCGAGGGCGCGAACGACCTCCGACTCGACCGACTGCTCCCGAGCCACTGGGACATGTGGCGCGGCCTGACTGCCGATCCCAAAAACCTCCATCACCACGCCGC
>JADFQH010000182.1:3265-6336 GCA_022561895.1 Methanobacteriota archaeon
ATATTATTAGCAATATGTTAAGGTATGGATGAAGATGACCCGGTCCGCATCGACACCGAAGGCATAACGGTCACGAAACGGTACGAACCGGACGATTTTGCGGTTCCGACAATTAGTTTCGAAATTCGATCGACACGAAAACAACCCGGAAGAATCCGCCTCGAAGAGCGTGTCCCCGATGAGTTTCCAATCAAGGGGATCGGGTTTCACCCCGATTACGATAGCGAGCGCTGGACGGCACACGCCGAGGGCAGGCTCGTTTTCGAGAGTCGGATCGAACCCGAGACGACGCTTATAACGGTCTACGGTATCCGCATCGAGGACGACGAGGAAGCCGCGAAGTTCATGAGCGAACCCGAACTAACAGTTCAGGGGATCGAGTCGGCTGGATCGGCGCACTCGGGTAGCATGGAGATCGTCGCGGACGGAGCCGGCGATGCGATCCCGGTGCCGGTTTCGCACGTTACAACCGTCGGCACAGAATCGACAACAACTGAAACAGCGGGAGTTGGCGCGACACTGGCCGCAGAACTTCGCGCCGGAACGCTATCGGACGCCGACCGAACAACGCTCGCTGACGCACTTTTCGAGAGCGAATCCGAAAGCGAACGGGTACAACTCACGCATCTCCAGTCGCGTGTGAGCGAACTCGAAGCGTATACAGAGGCGTTCGAGAGCTTTCTCGATGACAATGGAACCGGCGAGCAGCTCGTTGCCGAGCTACAGGACGGGCTGAAAGAACTGCGAGGAGAGGTCGGATCCATTGATTCGTCGATTGACGAAGCACTCACAAAACAGACCGAGGGAATCGACGCACTCGAATCCGATCTCGATGCGATGGAGGCAACACTCGGCGATCATGACGACCTCGCTGCCGATATCGACGCCGTGAGCGACGATCTTGACGCGATCTACGAGGAGGTAGACGAGCTACGGACCTGGCGCGAGCAGTTGGGCGTGGCGTTCGGAAGCGAGTAGTCCAAGAGTCGCAATTCGTTTATTCGAGAGCTCCTTTCGAGAGATAATGACAGCGACAATTCCGGTCGCCGTCCCGCGAAAGGGTCGGCCACTGGAGGCCGTTTTAGATCGACTTGCTACTCTGACAGGTGCAACCAACGTGGCTAACGAGGTCTGCTTGACCCTGCGTTACGAAAAGGCGATCACGAAAGGGGAGGTGGTTTCCAAGAAGGGTGTCTACGACCGGCTCGCCGATTACAGCGATCTCACCGACCCGACTCGCCCGGAGTACACCCTGCTTCGCGATGATCGAGAAGGAAAACCCCGAAGAGTCGTCTTCGATAGTCTCACGCTCGATACCGGTGAGATTCGTCTCCAACTGATCGGGCGCGAGGAGCCCTTTCGTGCGCTTTGAACCCACGAGTTCGCACTCGGATTCGACAGCGTGGATCTCGTCCTCGAAGAGGTGGTCTCCCTCCGTCCCGAACCGATTTCGGCAATCGACGACATCAACGACCGAATCGATCCTCGCGACACCGATGTTCGGGTCGTAACTGGACTTGGCGATACCGTCTATCACACGCTTTTAGGACGCCGGGCGATTCTTGAAGGCGAAACGCTCACCCGTGAATCGCTTTCGGGTTACAATGGCCCGCTATGCATCTCCCCACGCTACGAACGACTCGTCAGGGCGGTCCTCGGGACTGAACTCACCGACGGCATCGACTTCCGGTATCCGTTTTCGGATCGTGAGGAGGAAGCCGATATCGCCGACGTGGGCCTGGGCGTTTATCTCACTGCTACCGGCAACACCGCCCGAGACCACGGGCTACAGGTCGGTGAACGACTTTTTCCGAACGAAACCGTTCTCATGGAGAACATCCCCGAGGCGGATCACGACGCCGCTCACGACGCGAAAGCACTCCTAGCCGAAAGCGATATCCAAACCGCGCTATCTCTACAGAAATAGTTGAAATCAATATGGCCATTCACCCACCGTAAAGTACTGCAATTCCCTGCATTCACGTTATTTTTTGTGATTTGTGTCTGTTTGATTGCATATATGGCTGTTGAAATATGTTATACAGAATAAACCACAGAAATCGATACGGTGCTCAAATGCTGATTGTTCTAATTATTTTCGTCTTTCGACCACTCGCTACCGACGCGATCGACGCCCATCATGTTCTCGCCAGCGTGCTCAGTGAAGACGACCTTCATGTTCGGATCGGGGATGGCCCAGATCTCGTTTGCGAACTCCATCACCGCGAGCGCGAACGCCCGTTTCGCCTCGAACTCGCGACCGCTGCGGATCTCGGCGTCGAGAACCAAACATGGCTCGTCCGAACCGGCGCGTCCGATCGAGAGCTCCGACTCCGAACGCTCGCGGAGTACTACTGCGACGTGATCCGTTCCGGTTTCCATGTGATCGGCGTACAACTCCGTCACGCGACCGGCGAACCGTCGCTTTTCGTCGGCCGTCATCGTCGCGCTGCAATCGAAACCGAGCAGCGGCATTACAGCCCCTCTGCGAGGACAGAGATCGGATGGGGCGGTTCTTCGTCCGTGAGATCATCGAGCTGGCTGCGACAGGACGCGCCGGGTGCGACGACGCGCTCGCCGGGGCTCTCTTTTACCTGCTCGATGAGGATCGAGCCGATCGCCTCGCTCATCGCGTAGTGGTCGGCCTCGTACCCGAAGGAACCAGCCATGCCACAACAACCAGAGTCGAGGATGTCCACATCGTAGCCCGCCTTACCGAGCACCGCCGCCGCGTGTACGTCTTTTCTCGTCGCCTTCTGATGGCAGTGGCCGTGATAGATGAGCGAACCCTTTCCTTCGGGAAGATCGAGGTCAAAGGCGTTCAGATACTCCATAATGCCAAAGGTGTTGATCGCGACTGTTTCGGCTTGCTCACCCGAGAGGAGATCGAGATAATCGGATTGAAACATGACGGCGTCGGAGGGTTCACAGACCACGACGTCCCAGCCGTCATCGATGAAGGTTTTCGACAGCCAATCCAATAGCCGCGGATGCGACGGCAACTCTCCCTGACTGCCGAAATCTTCCGGGGTCGCAACCAGCCCCAGGCCGAACAACGTCTGCCAGAACCA
>JADFQH010000183.1:0-1346 GCA_022561895.1 Methanobacteriota archaeon
GTCGAGATCAACGACTGCAATACTGTCTTCGGCCATCTTAGAACGAAACTCCGGTAGTAAGCAGGATGCCCCACGTAACGAACCAGAGGCAGAATCCCATAAATCCGATGAAGACCTTGTCCTTCGTCGAGAACTCCTCGACGATCCCCACACCTTTGAGTAGGGGGAACTGCACGAAAACGAGCGCGAGAAGCACCACTAGCGCGATGGGGTCCGAGGCGCTGCTCGCGAGTGCGGCGGAGGCGATCCCCGCGGCGATCCCCGCAAGCGAGGCCACTGCGGTAACCGACACCGCCCGGATGTGGGCTGCGCGCTGTTCGACCGCTTCGGTTGCCATACCGGAATTGGGCTACCGGGACTCAAAAGCCGTTCGTTTGTCCTGTCGGCCGTCGTCCGTCGATGCATCCACTCGAACGATCTGTGGATTCGCTCGAATAGCGACGGCCGACAGTATGCGGTGTGAGACGGATGCTCAACCTTTATACTCGTGGCGCGTTTCGATTCGTAATGATGACTGGTTCAGATACGGAAACTGTCGAGGATCTCCCCCCGAGTGCGAAACTCGTCTTCAAAGTCCTCGAGTACAACGGCTCGCTCACCCAGAAACAGATCGTCAACGAATCGATGCTCTCGGCACGAACCGTGCGCTACGCCTTAGAACGCCTCCAAGGGATCGAGATCGTCGAGGAGGATATCTACTTTGCGGACGCCAGACAGAACCTCTATACACTCGATGGCGAAGCGGTCGTTGCGGACGGCGGTCCCGACGAAGCCTGCTGTGCGGAGTGAAAACCCTCGGATCAGATCCCTCGATCACCGTGTTCCTTTGGAGTTCTATTTGGCAGTCAGAAAACAAGTCTGATAGAGCGCGAAATCTCTTGTCCGTTCGCGTATAAACAGTAGAGATCCGATGGAAACAGATGGGGATACTCGTATCGGCATTCTCTGTTCTGAGGATCAGCCAGTGTTCACCGTTGTCGCCAAACACCTCCGGAAAGCAGGCTATACAGTTCGATTCTTTGATCCTCAAACGGAACTCTCACCGAACGAAGTGGATACTCTCTCGCTCATCGTCAACAAGCAAGTCTTCCCGATCAATCTCCCGCCTCTCAGATACGCTCGGCGGACAGGGACACCGCTGTGGAACAACCTCCCCGCAACAGTCGTGTTCAGTTCGCGGCTGATCGGTTTGAAAGCGCTTGATAGGGTAGGATTTCGAACGCCTGAAGTGACCTTCGAGAAGCCCGACGAGGAGTACGTCGCAAAGGGGTACTTCGTCTGGAACGGAGACCCCGAGTTGAATGGTGACGGGGATTTCTATCAAAAACTGATCCCAACCCAGCCGG
>JADFQH010000183.1:1400-6309 GCA_022561895.1 Methanobacteriota archaeon
TACAAGTACTACGCTGTCAACAGCGGCAGCCAAGTATGTACAGGGGGGAGGCTCGTCACTTCGAAACTATACGGCGGCTCCAAACGGTTCTTGGAGACGATACAGGCCAGCCCGAGGCTCACATCCTGTTTGCGGCAGCTTCTTGTACGGACTGGCCTCCGGGGTATCGGGGTCGATTTCGTTAGGGACAACGAGAATCAGTTTTGGGCTGTAGATATCAACCTCGCGGCAGGATATCGAAATACTGGATTGGAAAGCGCTCTTAGGGAGTCGATCTGTGCGAGCCTTTCCGAGCAATAATCTATCATCCGTATCTCCAACGTAGTCGCTACGGAGCGAATCTCTGCTAGAAGCGTTTCGTCGCATCGATCTCCCGTAAGTACCGGGATTACCGTCCGAGAACGGTTCTATGACACCTATGTTCGCAGTCCGATTCAGGCCCCAACTACGGTGATCTGCTTACGGACCTTTTTCCGTTCGGGTGCGCTCGCTTCGCTCGCCCACCGCTCTCTGCTCACGGGCCGAAGACCCGTTCGCATGTCGCCAGAAGTCTTCGATTTCTGGTAATGTTGTTGGATTCTGTTGGAATCCGGCTGCCTGCCGGACTACGTCCGGCAATGGGCACAAAAACCTCTTCGAAAAAACCGCCCCGCATGTCACAGCGTGCGGAGTCGCTAAGACCCAACCACCGAGATCTCTTGACTCCTGTCGATCGCCCGCTCTAGCTCTTCTGCAATCGCGCTGCCTCTTGAAACCTGAATGTCCCACACGGACCTTTTCCGCTCGGGTTCGCTGCGCTTACCCTCACGCAAAATCTCCTCCAAAAAACCGCACGCGATCGGCATCAGGCACCAACCACAGAGATCTGCTCGCTCCGATCGATCGCCCTTTCCAACTCCTCTGCAATTGCACTCCCCCGCGAAACCTGAATATCCCCGCCACGGCCCACCGTCGCGGTAAAGAGATACTCGCTTCCGGCCTTCACTTCGACGGTCTGTCCGGCCTGTGCACCGTCAACGTTGATCCGAATGTGCCGCGAGGTGATCTCGGGCGTGACGGCGTGCCCGCGTTCTTGTTGTGGTTGTCCGTTCGAGGAGCCACCCGGATTCGGGTTCTCGTCGTGGGTCCGCACGTCGATATCGATTCCCAGCCGGTTCTCGACGTCGGTGATCCGACCGCCGCCCTTCCCGATCACGCTCGAAATATCGTCCTCCTCGACGTAGACGATCGCACGGTTCGACCCTTGGAGTTCGACATCGACGTAGCCCCGCGCGATCGAGCGGATCTCGCGTTCGATCTCCTGGCGGGCGATCCGATCGACCCCGCCCTCTTTTTCCTCCTGTCCGTCGAGCGGTACGGTCACGACTTGGCGGTTGAACGTGTAGATCTCGTAGGCTGGTTCACCGGTTTCGAAGTCCCGAATCACGATGACGGGCCGGGCGAGATCCTCTTCGGTGAGTCCGGCAGGAACCTTGACTTCGGTCGTCACGTCGTAGACGGTGTGAACCTCTCCCGCCTCGATATAGACGACCGTATCGACGACCTGTGGAATCATGCCGAGTTCGACGCGGCCTACTAACCGCTGGAGGGCGTCGATTGCACGCGTGGCGTGGACGACGCCGATCATGCCGACGCCAGCGAGACGCATGTCCGCAAACACCTCGAAGTCGTTCGTTTTCCTGACCTCGTCATAGATGGTGTAGTCCGGCCGAACCATCAGTAGCGAGTCCGCCGTCTTCGCCATCGATCCCCCCAACTCGGTGTACTGGGTGATCTCGGGTCCGACCTGGAGATCACGCGGCTTCTCCATCGTTTTGACCGAGTAACCAGAGTCATTGAGAAAGCCCGCCACTGCTTGGGCGAACGTGGATTTGCCCGCGCCGGGCGATCCCGAGATCAGGATGCCGCGCTGGCGGGCGAGCATGCGCTCTCTTAACTCCTCGGCCGAGTCGTAGTCGTCCAGCTCGGTCTGGACCAGTGGCCTGACGGCGGTGATTTCGATGCCGTCCGAGAAGGGAGGACGGGCGATTGCGATCCGGTAGTCCCGGAACTGGACGATCTTCATGCCCGGCTCGGTGAGTTCGATAAAGCCCTCACTCGACTGTTTCGCGCCGTTTTCGATCTCGCGGGCGATCTCCTCGATCTCGGCTTCGGTCTGGACCGCCTCGCGAACGCGCTCGAAGGCCATCTCGCCGACGTCGCCGCGTTTTGCCATCGGGGCCGTGTCGGCTTTGAGGTGGACGCTCATCGTCGTCTCGTCGAAGTAGTCCTCGACAGCGAGGGTGCCAACCTCTTCGACGACGGGCGAGATGTACTCGACATCCAGCCCTTTGGCTTCCGCGACCTCGCTCTGGACGATGTCGCTCGTGACGAACGTGGCCTCGCGTTCGGCGGCGAGATCCCGAATGAGCGCGTCGATCGCGCCTTCCGCGGCCTGTCCCTTCTCGATCGCATCGGGTCGACGACCCACGTACTGGAGGGTGATCTCGCCGGCGTCAGCGAGCTCCGCAAGCGTTTTGAGCTCCTCTAACCCGTTCCACCCGCTGTCGATACCCTCGTTGGCCTGGTGTTCGAGTTCGCCGACGACGGCCTCGGGGATGAGCACGGTTGCGTCGGCAAAGTCGCCGTCGCGGATCCGCGCTGAGACCCGGCCGTCGATGACGACGCTCGTATCCGGGAGAATCTTCATACCCCTCCTAGTAGCTGGATCGTTGATAAGGGTATTTCATCGTCCGAGCGGCCGAAGCGTGATGAGTGCCGATCTATGGTTTCTCGAACGTGTAGGTCTCCTCTTCGCTTTTTGCGGTAATCGTTCCCGCTTCGTGATCGAACCGGAGCGTCTCTGACTCGCCGTCGAACTCGTGAAGCGGCATTTCGCCCGTGATCCGTCCGTTCGCGTAAACGGTGAAAACCGCATCCCCGTGTTCACAGCTTGCAGTGTCGCTTTCGACGTGGAGCTCGCCGCCATCGCAGAACCGTTCGAGCTCCGTAGTGATCGCATCCCAGTCGGTGATGTCGACGGTTGCTTCGTCGGTTGCCATAGCCCTTGTTCGGTCGCTGTCCTGATAGGTATGCTGAATACGGTACGTCTGCTGGATACGCCACTGTCGGTCACGACCACGTGTGATCCGCGGTCACAAACACGGGAACGAAATGCGCTGTTGCTCGCCGAATCGTGCCCAACGTGCAGACTCCTACGACCAACAGTAGAGCATGCAACAGACGGCATCAGAGTGACGGCGGTGCTGGCGTAACTCCGAACGATGCTGGAACTCTATCAAGCCGAGGACTGTCCACACTCACAGAACGTCCGCGAGAAGCTCACCGAACTCGGGCTGTCCTACGTTTCCCACAACCCGCGGCTGGCCGAGGGCGAGGTGAAAAACGAGACGACCTACGAAGCGCTCGAAGCGATCGGCGGCGAGAGTCAGATCCCGTTTCTCGTCGATACGGAGCGGGGAGAGGCCATCTACGAGAGCGAGGCGATCGTCGAACATCTCGAAACCCACTATGGGTGAGTGAACCGGAAAACACCGCCGGACCGACTGCGACATGAGGAGCTATAGTAGCCGTTGAAACTGTTTACACACGTGTTGCACCCAGCGGCCAGCGCCGATGGCGCTGGCCGCTCATTTCGCACCCATGTGTGTCTTGACGTTCAATGGTTACTATAAGAGCGCGGCTCCCCTCGATCCGTCCATGACAAACGACGTTCGAGAGCTTACACGCGAACTCGTCTCGATCTCGAGTCACGAGGACGAAACGGCGGCAGGCGATGCTATCGAGGCGTGGCTGCGCGAGGAGACCGACGCCGAGGTGACCCGCGACGAGGCGGGCAACACCGCCGAGCGAAGCTCGGCACGCTCCGGGATGGGATCCGGGAACGTGTTCGCCCGCAAGGGGTCGGGCCCGACGCTCGCGCTCGTAGGCCACCACGACGTGGTCCCACCTGCGGACGAACAGGTCAAGGGCGGCGAGTACGTCGTCGAGGAACGTGACGGACGGCTCTATGGCCGGGGGGCCGCCGATATGAAGGGTGCGGTCGCGGCGGCGATGTATGCGTTTCGGGACGCGGATCCCGCGGGCGAACTCGTCTTTGCCAGTTTCGTCGGCGAGGAGTCAGGAGGAGTGGGCGCACGCCACGCCATCGAGAACGGCTTTTCGCCCGAGTACGCCATCGTCTGCGAGGGGTCGACGAACTACTCCGGGAGCGACGTCACGGACGTTGCGGTAGCACACAAAGGCCGGCGCGGGAGTACGATCACCGCCCGCGGGAGCGCGAGCCACGCGAGCGAGCCGGAAGCCGGCGAGAACGCGATTTATAGGGCTTGCGAGGCCGTCGAGACGATCAGAGGCTTCGACGCACCCGAGACGACCGTGCTGGGAAACCGCCTTTCAGGCTCCATCGCGGTCACCGAGATCGAGGGTGGGTCGGCGATGAACGTGATCCCGGATCGCTGTACGGTGACGGTCGACGAGCGCACCGTGCCGGGCGAGCGAGCGCCGATGGAGTGCGTGGATGGGATCGACGGCGTCGAGTGGGCAGTTGATCAGGACCTGCCGCCGATGCGCTGTTCGGACGAGAACTTTGCGGAGGCGGTGCTCGCGGCCGCACGGAGGGAACAGGATGGCGAACCGGCGTTGGTCGGAAAGCCCCACGCGACGGACGCCGGCTGGCTCGCTGCGGCGGGGACGGCCTGCGTGGTTTGCGGGCCGGCCGAACCGGGGGAAGCCCACACGAGCGAGGAAAGCGTCTCGCTCGACGTGCTTTCTCGGTGCTACCGGCTGTACCGCGAGGCAGCGACGAATAACCTTTAAACGGACAGGAAAAGCATACGGAATACGAGCTAACCACAGGTCTTTGCGCGTCAGTGTGCAAGCGGGTGTGACGTGAGTCGCTCTGAGTCCC